>JAIQGK010000001.1:300000-484190 GCA_020072645.1 Terriglobia bacterium | reverse complement strand
CTTCCCCGAACCCCAACCCCCTGCTGGAGAACAACGAGGGTGCATTGTGACTCTGTTGACTGTCTCAAATCAGGGGTTCACTATTCACAATCACATCTGTGGGATAAATTTTCTGTCTCACCTCAGGGGTGCACCTCACAAGTCTACGCCAATCTGGGATGACCCGGGGAGGGGGTACCCCCCTGAGATCGGGTGATCCGTTGATCGGGGAATCAGGTGATCGGAAAAGCCCGACTGGGATGACCTTGGGATGAGATCAGATAACTCTTTTGGAATCCTAGTTGAGGGGGCCGGGGTAGGGCAGTGCAAAGCTCAACCACAAAGGTCACGAAGAAACACAAAGGAAGGAACAAGCCCAGCTTGCGCCGGGCTTGTTATCGGCAAACTAGGAACAGACTAACTGCACCCACTCGTACTCCCACAACTCATGCACCTGTAGCAGCTCCCATTCCTGGTCATGATCGCGCCGCACACGTGGCAGCTTGGGGCGTCGCCCAGATCGACGAACTCTTTCAGCGCGTCGGCGGAGTGGTATAACCCTCGATCTACGATCGAGGGCGAGCCTTTAGCCGTTAGCTCCTGGCCTTTAGCCAATCCTCCCTGGGGAGGTAGCGTTTCTGGCCGCGAAACCGTTTCAGATGCACTCTGCTGGCTAATGGCTAATGGCTCAGGGCTAAGCGCTCCGGCTCCCATCGGCGGCAACACCATGTCCTTAAACAGCGGATATTGCCTGCCGGTGACGAACTTGAGTTCCAGCCAGCGGAAGATGTAGTCCATGATGCTCTTGGCGATGGGGATCTCCGGGTTGCCGGTGAAGCCTGAAGGCTCAAAGCGCGTGTGGCTGAACTTTTCACACATCAGCTTCATGGGGACGCCGTGTTGCAGCGCCAGCGAAATCGCAGTGGCGAATGAGTCCATCAGGCCGGAAACGGTGGAGCCTTCCTTGGCCATGCGGATGAACAGCTCGCCCGGCGTGCCGTCTTTATACAGGCCCACGGTGATGTAGCCTTCGTGTCCCGCGAGCGCGAATTTATGCGTGATGGATGCGCGCTCACCCGGCAGCCGGTGGCGCACCGCGCGCGGCGGCGCCGTCTCTTGT
This sequence comes from Terriglobia bacterium, assembly GCA_020072645.1. NCBI lineage: Bacteria > Pseudomonadati > Acidobacteriota > Terriglobia > Terriglobia bacterium. The sequence goes on along the minus strand of JAIQGK010000001.1, from coordinate 483,091 downwards.
TCGGTCATGGTGAGCGGACGCACCGCGGCCAGCGCCATGGTCTGCTGCTCCGGCGAGAGCTTTTGGAACTCCAGCTCCGCGCCGCTTAGCGGACGCTGCGTTGCGGTGATGTCTTTTTCTCCGCGCGTGCCCCGCTTGGCGGCTTCGTCGCGTGAGCTGGCGGCCATCAGCGGCTGCGCTTTCTTGGATCCGTCGCGATAGATGGCCACCGCCTTCAGCCCCAGTTTCCAGGATTGAAGATAGGCCTCGGTGATGTCTTCAACCGTCGCGGCCTCCGGCAGGTTCACCGTCTTGGAAATTGCGCCGCTGATGAATGGCTGCGTTGCCGCCATCATCATTACGTGGCCCATGTAATGGATGCTGCGCGTGCCCTTGGAAGGCTTAAAGCTGCAATCGAAGACCGGGAGATGCTCGTCCTTGATTCCCGGCGCGCCTTCAATGGTCCCCGTGGAATCAATGTAGCTCACGATGGAGTTCACCTGGTCCGGCGTGTAGCCCAGCTTCCACAGCGCGGAAGGCACGGTCTGGTTCACGATCTTGATCATGCCGCCGCCTACAAGCTTTTTGTATTTCACCAGCGCCAGGTCAGGCTCAACGCCGGTGGTGTCGCAGTCCATCATGAAGCCGATAGTCCCCGTGGGCGCCAGCACCGTGACCTGCGCGTTGCGATATCCGTTGCGCTCGCCCAGGGCCAGAGCTTCGTCCCAGCACTGCTTGCTGCCTTCGAGTACCGCGGCAGGAACGTTTTCTTTGTTGATCTTGTTCACCGATGCCCGATGCATGCGGATCACGTTGAGGAACGGCTCGCGATTGATATACCAGCCCGGGCACGCGCCGCCAGTAACGTCCTGCGGAGAGACGCGCGAACTGGCCGCCCCAAGCTGCGGACACTGTCCGGCAATGCGCGCCGACTGCAAGTACGCTTCACCGCACATGATTGCGGTAACGCAAGCGGCGTAGTCGCGGCCGGCGTCGGAATCATACGGCAGGCCGCTGGCCATGAGCAGCGCGCCCAGATTGGCATATCCCAACCCGAGAGGACGATAATCATGCGAGTTGCGCGCAATCGCTTCCGTTGGATAGCCGGCGTTGTCGACAAGAATTTCCTGCGCCGTGATCATCACATCCACTGCGTGGCGATACGCAGGCACATCAAACTCGCCATTCGACTTGAGAAACTTCATCAGGTTGAGCGAAGCCAGGTTGCAGGCCGAATCGTCCAGGAACATGTATTCACTGCAAGGATTGCTGGCGTTGATGCGGTCCGTATTTTTCGACGTATGCCACTTGTTGATCGTCGTGTCGTACTGCATGCCCGGATCGCCGCACCACCAAGTGGCTTCAGCAATCTTGTTCATCAGCTGGCGCGCCTTGTAGGTCTTCATCACTTGCTTGCCTTTTACGGCGCGGGTGGAAAAATCGCCATCACGCTCAACGGCGGACATGAATTCATCCGTTACGCGAACGGAGTTGTTGGCGTTCTGGAAGAAGATGGAGCTGTAAGCGTCGGAGTCGGGCGACGAACCGTCATAGCCCATCTCGATCAGCGCCCACGCTTTTTTCTCTTCGGCCATCTTGCAGTCAATGAAGCTTTCAATATCAGGATGATCAACGTTCAAGATCACCATCTTGGCCGCGCGACGCGTCTTGCCGCCGGATTTGATCACGCCGGCAAATGCGTCAAAGCCTTTCATAAAGCTGAGCGGCCCAGAGGCCGATCCGCCGCCGGAAAGCTCTTCCGTCGAGCCGCGCAGCGCGGAAAGATTTGTTCCCGTGCCGCTGCCCCACTTGAACAGCATACCTTCCGTCTTGGCCAGCGTGAGAATCGAGTCGAGCGAATCCTTCACCGAGTTGATGAAACACGCCGAGCACTGCGGCGCTTTGTAGCCGGTCGTCGTAAATTCCACAGTTCCCTGCTCGCGGTTCCAGTGCCAGTTCTGCGCGTCACTGAGCGGCTCCAGCCGGTCACAGCCCACGTTGAACCACACCGGCGAATTGAACGCCGCTTTCTGCTGCACAAGAATGTGCACCAGCTCGTCATGGAACGTGTCGCGGTCTTCCGCGCTGGCAAAGTAGCCCTGCTGCCAGCCCCAGTCGCGGATGCTCTCTGCCACGCGCTGAATCAGCTGACGCACGCCGGTTTCGCGCTGCGGCGTGCCCAGCGTACCGTGAAGATATTTACTGGCCACAATGTTGATGGCGGTCATCGACCAGTCTTTGGGCGACTCCACATCACGCTGCTCAAAAATGCTGTTGCCCTTGGCGTCAGTAATGCTGGCCGTGCGCAGCTCCCACTCCACTTCGTCATAGGGAGAAACGCCGGTGCGCGTAAAATAGCGCGGAAACTTCAGTCCGGGGGCCGCTTGTCCGGATGTTGGCTGCTGTGTTTGTACTTTTGTGTTTTCCTTCATGATCTTTACGTTGATCTCAGCCATCTTTGTTTTTCTCCGATTCGCCTGATGTCCTCGAAAATGCCGTCCTCGATGGTGCATGCCGCATGGCGCGAGCCTGCCGCTCGCTTTCCGGTTTCCGCTGTTTGTCTCTAGGATCCTGCTGAAACTGCTTTGCCCAGCTTGATGCCGTGGGTCACGCGATCGACCGCGCGCTCCGCCACGGTCTTCAATTCAAGGGCTCCGCCACGCTCCGCTGTTGTCGGCGATTTTTCAAATGTCTTTTGTTCCGCTGCCGCAGGCGTCCTTGATTCAAAGACCTGGGACGCTACTTCCCGCTGCGCGCTCAGCCAGTTCTTGAGCGCCGTTGCCGCCGCGCGTCGATCAGCAATACTGGGCGCGATGGCATAACGCACATAAATCTTGGCCTGCGACATTTTTTCCCGCCACGGACTGCCCGTAGCAAACAGCCGGCTCATGGCGCGTGAAAGGTCTTCAGCTTCAGCCACCTCAAACACTGCCAGCATCCGGCGCGATTGCTCTCCCACCGCCTGCACAATTTCTTCCGCCAGAGCAAATACTCCGGGCTGGCTCGGAACCAGCAGCAAGCCAAAGCTCGATTCGCAATGGAACCAACGTGACCAGTTCATCTCCATACGTCTCTTCCCCCAAAGCACGGTTAAGCAGCACCGGTCGGGCCCGGTGATGCGCACACACAAATATGAAGTTCACCGCGATTATTGTTTCCGGCGGCACCTCTGACGCCGGGTAGTCTTCAGGCTGTCTGTGACCCGTTCCTGACTTGCCGCGGGTCCGGCCAGAACAACCGTAGTGTTGGAAACTTACGCCTGTATATTGTGCGTGTCAAGAGTCTTATACAATCTATTGTACCTTAGTCGCCCAAACGCCGCCACATGACTCAAGTAGTTTGTTTCCCATCCTTTACCGGAAAATGACCGATTTCGGGGTGGTTTCTCCCTTGGTACACGTGGGAATTTATCCACAAGCAAATCTCGCCCGTCGGCTACGCGACGGTAATCCTGTGGAATTGTTGGCTGGTGAAAACTCTGATCAAAAGCGGCTTACAACTGGTATTGCGAATCTACCTACCGTCGCGACAGAGAGCAATGCCGAAGATTGGTGCAGAGCTGTGGATATTGGTGGAAAAGAAGACTTTAACCAATCTCGAAGCGAAGCGAGAGGTCCCTATCTGAGTACGCAATCTTGAAGACTTTGGTCCTACGGCAATTGGTCGTAGAATCAGGAGGCCGTCGTAGCGGTCCAATTCACTGGCGGCACTTTCGATGCCGAAGGTTGAAAATGCCCCGTTTTTTTATTTTTTTATTTGTACTCTCACTGGCAGCCACGATGGGCGCCGCACAGAAACCCACTTCACGTCCCTTATCACCCGCCGCACAGGCCTCGATATGGGAACAAGAACTTCGTGATGCCGATCTCAACTTCGCCAGACACACCGCCCGCCGCCTGGATGGCTGGATGGATTTCTTTGCCGATGACGCTTCCATCATTCACGATGGCCAGACCGTCACCGGCAAGAATGCATTGCGCGCTTTTTACCAGCCTGTGTTTGCCGATAGAGATTTCACCCTCACATGGTCGCCGAACCATGCTGAAGCTTCCAAGGATGGCACGCTTGGCTATACCTATGGTCAGTATGAAGCTAGAAACGGTTCCACAATCTCGCGCGGAATGTATACCACCGTCTGGCGAAAGATAGATGGCTGCTGGAAGGTAGCTTTGGACTTTGGTAACACGCGCATACCCAGTCTAAGCCAATGAACTAGCTTGGATTGTTGGTTCCTATAGATTCCTGATATTTTGCGCACACGAACCTACTTCGCTGCGTTAAAATGAATCACCCGACCCAGAGTAGGTGGATTTTTTATGCGTATCCGGTTTCTTCTCTCCGTTTTATTCTTCTTTTTTTGCTTTCATTGTCTAGCTTCCGCCCAAGCGGCTGCAGTCGGCGATCTCAATGGCGACGGCAAGCTCGATGTCGTGGCAGGAAACATAAGCCCGAACACCGTCACAGTTCTCATCAATGATGGCGCTGGTACGCTCACGGCAACGCACTTTCTTCCCGTGAGCCACCCGGTGTTTACAGTGGCTCTGGCCGACTTCAACAACGATGGCCACCTGGACATTCTTGTTAGCGAGATTTCGGCTCCGGGTTTGACATTCGAAACTCTTTTCGGTGACGGCGCCGGCAATTTTTCAGCCGCAACACCCATAGCTCTTGGCAGCATTGAGATTGACCAGGCGCCTGTTGCTGTAGCTGACCTCAATGGTGACGGTTTTCCAGACATCGCTTTCGCCTCAGGAGAATCTATTGCCATCCTTTTTGGAGATGGACATGGGGGCTTTCTGCCGCCCCGCCTGTTTACGATTGGCCTGGAAGGCGCGACCTTCGGGCACCTTTATGTCACTGACGCAAATCTGGATGGCAAACCTGACCTGTTTGCCGTTGGGGGCAACGTCAGGTCTGGCGGATCTGTCTGCTACGTTGCTCTGAACAATATGCCCGCTGGGTTTATCACAGGGAAACTTGAGAACGGCCAGAATTGTACGTTATCCCCGGACCTGAACGGCGATTCCATCCCTGACTATCCCAGCCAGTTTATTACCTTCTTTGGAGACGGCCAGGGCGGCTCACTCTATACGCAGCTCAGGATCAACAGCATCAAGCTGGCGGATGGAATCCCGGTGGATTTTGACCATAACGGTACTACGGATTTTGTGCAGGCAGAGGTGCTGGCCCCCGGGATCCGCTACTATCCCGGCAACGGACATGGCGGGTTTGGTGACCCCATTACCATCTCAAATTCGGCCTTTGGTATTCTCGCCATAGCTGATCTAAACGGTGACGGCTTCCCTGACCTGGTGCTGCAAGATCCGCTGAACCTGGCGAATGTTTCTGTCTTTCTCAATCCTGGAACTACTCCCGTCAGCATTGCTACCGCCAGCCAGACGCAGATCAGCGCTTCCGCAGCCACGGCCAGCACAGCCGCGCCGGTCACGCTCATTGCCAATGTTAGCTCGCTGAATGCCGGAAGCCCGAACGGTGTTGGCACGGTTACGTTCACTGAAGGCTCCACAACACTGGGAACTGCCACGGTGAATATTTATGGCAATGCAGCGCTCGACTTTACCTTTGCAGCCGGCTTGCACAATGTGAACGCCAGCTTTGCCGGAGTGCTTGATCCTTCCACCAACACTCTCTTTGCGCCGAGCGCATCCCTTTCACCGATAGCCGTGGCCGTAAATCCTGGCCCGCCGGCCGGGGCCGTTCCCAACATTACGCTGACCACATCCGTTACGCCAGCCAGGCAGTTGAATCCAGTTACATTCATTGCCGATGTCACGCCCAGCGCTCCCTCAACCAGTTCTCCCGGAGGCAGCGTTGTATTCAAGGCCGATGGAGATGTCCTGGGCTCCTCTCCTCTGCTGGGAACAATCGCGCGGCTGCCAGTTGACGCTCTTTCACAGGTTGTCTTTCCCACCGCGGGTCTTCACAACATCACGGCCACGTACGGCGGAGACGCATCATTTCCTCCTGCCACCTCTCTCACTTTGGTTGAAGACGTACGTTCTCTTACTGCGGTGCGGACAGCCAGTTCTGTTCACCTGACGGCCAGCTTATTTCCCGCCGCCAGTCAAGTCTTTTCGCTGAACGCAACAGTGGTTGGAGTCAGCAATCCTCCTTCAAAGTTCATTTATCGGGTGAATGGCGCGTTCCTGACCACGGCGCCGCAGAACCCGCCGAATCCCGTATTGTTCACACCGCAATTTCAGGGCACATACACTATTACCGCTGAATATCCTGGTGACGCAGTCCTGGCCCCCAGCACCGGAACCACAACTCTGGTCGTGGGCAATCCGAATGGAGATTTCTCTATGGACGCTTCGCCCGCCGGTGCAACCATCAAAGCGGGCCAGAGCGCCACGTTTACCATTACCATCAGCCCGGTCAATGGCATGAATTCGCCGGTAACGTTCGCCTGCAGCGGCCTTCCGGCTGCATCCAGCTGTACTTTCTCACCCGCCAGCGTTACACCTAACGGCTCGCCGGTTTCCACCACTCTTACCCTCAATACCACCGCTGCAAGTTCCCTTGCTGTCCCAATTGCTGGCTTGCATCGCTGGACGTCCACTGCCTGGGCGCTTGGAATTGTGTTTGGATTTTTCGTGGTAGGAAGAAACAACCGCGGCAAAAAGGCCAGGCATTTTTCAGCCGTTTTTGGGATCATTGCGCTGGCTCTTCTGGTTGCCAGTTGTGGCGGAGGCAGCCCACAACCAAATCCTAAGACAGGCACGCCTCCGGGCTTTTCAAGCGTCACCGTAACGGCTACTTCCGGCGTCAGTCATTCGTCTGCTCTGAGCGTCACGGTGACACCATAAAAAGAGTTGCTAACGCTCGGCCCTGACATTGCCCAGCATTCTTTGCAAATATTTTTGTGCTAAAGCACTTCCAGAGAGCTGGATCCAGTGAGGGTGGAGCTGGACATTTATGCCTGCGTTGCAAGCGCAATAACCGCCGGCGTCCGGCGCTGAAGCCTGTGGGACACACCACCTTGAAATCCATATCTTGAATGCTGTAGTCGATCGGTGGAAGAGCGGCCCTTCAGTGCCTCGTAAAGGACTATAAAATTCGGGCTTTAGCCCCAGTGCAAAGCACGTCGGAATACAGCCAGTGCAAAACCGCTTTAGAATCGCTGCAATTTCTGCGTGTTTTTTTTTCGTAATTTTTGTGACGAACAAAAGAATTCCGCTGCTGCCAAAAAGAATAATTAATTTCTCTTTTTCTATCCGGCAGCAGTAACGAACTCGTGCCTATGGGCATCTATAGAAATAGACATGAGATTACAAAGAGAAAAAAAAATCAGGCTGCAGCATACCGCGCGGCTCAATAGGCTTGTTTTTGGAGTGGCCCTTTTATGGCTGGTCACATCCGTTCTGCTGTTGGTGATTTTCGGACTTGGGTCCGCGCGATCCGATCATAACGACCGCCAAAATGATCGCACGCGCAAGGATGTCCATCAGCAGCTATATGCTGGAGCGGAGCATCACGCCGCGGCTCGCGCTTCCTTTAAGTCTTGATTCCTGCGCTTCTGAGCAAAGAAGCGCAGCGAGCGTTGCACCGCATTGGCGTTCTCATAGCCCAGAATCCAGACAATCTTCTTGTCCTGTTGCAGTCGAACTTTGCCGCCAACATCGCGCGTAATCTTTGATCGTCGCCACCCTTGGCGGATGAGGTAAAGGACTGCGGCCCGGGTCTTGCCGATTCATTCATTGAAAGCCGCCACATGATGCAGCGGCGTTCTTTTCCTGACTCCTGCCGAAGTTTGCCGAGGTTGATGAAGCGCTTTTGATATATTTCATTGTTGTTACAAAAAAGTTCGTCACTAAAGAACATGAATCATAAGAGCGAGGCCGGCTCGCGCGCCGAGCTCGTTGCGTCAGGGCAGAGCCATCGTTGCCCGGAAAAGGATGCGTAAGCGGTTTGGAGCGTAGCGACAAAATGAAAAGAATCGCCGTTGTCCCCGGAGATGGCATTGGCAAAGAAGTTATTCCCGCAGCCCTGAAGGTCGTTGAAGCAACAGGCGCGGCAGTCGAATTCACTACCTTTGATTGGTCGGCTGACCGCTACCTGAAAGACGGCACCACCATCCCCGCTGACGGCTTCACCATGCTGGCGCGCGATTTCGATGCGATCTTTGTCGGTGCCCTCGGCGATCCGCGCGTGCCTACCAATATCCATGCCAAAGAAATCCTGCTGGGCATGCGCTTCAAGATGGACCTCTACGCCAACGTGCGTCCGGTTAAGCTTCTCGATGAAGCGCTCTGTCCACTTAAGGGCGTGAAGCCTGAGCACGTGGATTTTGTTGTGATTCGCGAAAACACTGAAGGCCCCTATGTGGACGCCGGCGGAGTGCTCAAGCAAGGTACTCCCGACGAGATTGCCACGCAGGAAGATTTCAACACCCGCAAGGGCGTGGAGCGCGTAATCCGATTTGCCTTTGATCTGGCCCGCAAGCAGGGCCGCAAAAAAGTCCTGATGTCAGACAAGTCCAACGTCATGACCTTTGCCGGCGGCCTGTGGCAGCGCGTTTTCAAGATCGTCGCTGCTGAGTACCCGGAGATCCAGACGCAACACATGTATGTGGACGCCCTTTGCATGCACATGGCGCGCGATCCCAAACAATTTGACGTAATCGTAACCAACAATATGTTTGGCGACATCATTACCGACCTGGCCGCGGCCCTGCAGGGCGGACTGGGCATGGCCGCCAGCGGAAATATCCATCCCGGCAAGACCTCAATGTTTGAGCCGGTGCACGGCTCCGCGCCGCCCTTCGCGGGCAAGAACATCGCCAACCCCATCGGCGCTATCTCCACGGCGGCCATGATGCTGGATCATCTGGGCTTCGCCAAAGAATCCGATCGAATCAACAAAGCCGTGCTCGCTGCGGTTCAGCAGAAAAAGACGACGTCTGATATCGGGGGGAGCCTGGGGACGAAAGAGGCGGCGGAGTGGATTGCTAATGCTCTATCCCGACCCTGAGCTTGAGCCGTTCTTGCAGGCGTGAGCAAAGCGGGAGCCTGCAGGCGAAATCCTGAGCAGAGCGAAGGATCTCTTGTCGAAGGGGAGGGACCCCTGTTGCAACGAAGCTCTCTGGGGATTCTATTTTTCCCAACTCTTTCGGAACACGATCAAACTAACTACCTTTAGGTCCTCTTCATTACCCACGTTTTTCCCGTGCAAGAAACCTCCGGTCCCTCGTTCATCTGTTTGGCATAGAATCTCTTTTCCCTCTCCCCCGATTCGGCCGCCCATGCTTCACCTATAAAGGACGTGCACCTATGCGGGTATTTCTTACTTTTCTACTTTTGCTGGCCAGCGCTGCTACCGGCCTGACCCAAAAAACTTCAAACCAATCTAACGATGACTCTGCCGCTCTCACCATCTATAACCAATCGTTTGCCGTAGTGCGGCAAACTTTGCCGCTGGACTTGAAAAGCGGCGCCAACCAGTTTGAAATTACCGACATCACCGCTCATCTGGAGCCGGATTCGGTCATCCTGCGCGACCTGAAAAGCGGCCGCGATCTGCGCATTCTGGAGCAAAACTATCGCAGTGACGTGGCTTCGCAGGGCCGCCTGCTGGCCCTATATGAAGGCAAGACCATTGAGTTCCTTGTGCCGGATAAAGACGGCAACCGCAGGCTCGTGCCGGGAAAGATCATCCGCAGCGGCTACACGCCGCACTACCAGGCATACAGCGCATACGATCAGCAGTATTACCAGGCACAACAGGCTTACGTGGCCGCCGGCAACGGCGAGCCGATCATTGAAATCGATGGCAAATTGCAGTTCGGCCTTCCCGGGCAGCCTATCTTTCCCGCGCTGAGCAATGACACGATTTTGAAACCCACGCTCTCTTGGCTGTTGCAGAGCGACCGTCCCGGCAGCACCAATGCGGAATTCAGCTATGTGACCGGCGGCATGAGCTGGCACGCCGACTACAACGTGGTCGCGCCCGTCAGCGGCAATCTGCTCGATATCGTCGGCTGGGTCACGCTGGACAACCAGACCGGCAAGACCTTTTCCAACGCTCACATCAAGCTGATGGCCGGGGACGTAAACAAGCTTCAGCCGGTAGTCATGGGCGGGCCAGTTTCCGAATCATTCGGTCTCGCAGCGAAAGCCGATTCTTTCGCACCTGCCGTCACCGAGCGCAACTTTGACGAGTACCACCTCTACACGCTTGAACGTCCTTCAACTCTCTACGACCGTGAAACCAAGCAGGTGGAATTCGTGCGCGCATCCGGCGTCCCATCACAACGGCTGTATGTCTATGACGGCCTCAAGCTGGACCAGAACTACCGTGGCTATCAGATGGAGCAGATCCGCGACATGGAAAACTTCGGGATCCAGTCGAACAGCAAGATCTGGTCGATGGTGGAATTCAAGAACAGCAAGGAAAACCATCTCGGCATGCCGCTGCCCAAGGGCCGCGTGCGTTTCTACCGTCGCGACACGGACGGCCAGCTTGAATTTACCGGCGAAAACCTGATCGACCACACGCCCAGCGACGAGACTATCCGTCTCTACACCGGCAACGTATTTGATGCCGTAGGCGAGCGCAAACGCACCGGGTTCAATATTGACCGCCATGCACGCACGCTGGATGAAAGCTTTGAGATCAAGCTGCGCAACCATAAGAAAGAGCCCATGGAAATTCGCGTGGTCGAGCACCTGTACCGCTGGACGAACTGGGACATCCAAAAGACTTCAGACCCATTCAACAAGCTGGACAGCAAGACCGTCGAGTTTCGCGTGAAGGTGCCACCCGATGGAGAAAAAGTGGTGACCTATACCGCGCATTACAGTTGGTAATCGCCAGGAGCGCCAGTCTGCAATTTTTTTTGATACGTTTTACCGGGCTGGCGCACTATTCCGGGCGAGAGGGTTTCCAATGGCGCATCATCGCTCGGTAGGACCATTGTTCAGCTTGGCCGGTGGACAAACTGTTTCGTGGAGCATCAGTTACGGTACCGGACAGGACGTCGGCATTGTGACCGCCGCTCCCAACATTATTGACGATGTTCTGGGCGTGGTTGTGCTGCAGGCCCAGAACCAGGGCCTTGGTGCAACCGGTGACTCCAAGAATTTCTATACAGTTGATATCCACAATCCCGGCACGCAGCATGTTGCTCATAATCTGAATCTCCAGGATTGGTTATAAAAGAAAAGATTGGCTATACCTATGAAAGTTCACATAATCAGCTCTCGAGGCAAACTAGTGGGAACCTTTATCCCGCAGCAGCTCCAGCCTTCCGATCCTAAAACTCCCATCTGCACGCCCATCGCGGGACGTGGCCAGAAACTGCATGAGCTCGAAATCGCAAATGCCGACTCTTATTACAAAGAACGCCGCACCGCCGAGTTGCACAAGATCGTGAAGAAGAAGTTAAAGCTGAAGTAGTTTGTCGCCTGTGAAGCCGTTCATCGAGCCACACAGGAACTAAACTTTCAGCCATTCACCCGCAATTTTTTTCATTTCACAAATTATTTTCTGCAATTCCGTGTTTTCTGTATTCACGCGCAAGCTATAGTTTGCTATCTTGTCTATGCGTAGGAGTAACGCCCAATGAAATGCACTATCTACAATCCGGTGCGGAGGCTGACAGACCTGGTCATAGGTCCTGGTAGCCTGTGGGCGTTTGAATATTTTTCCAGCTAACCTCAGGCGCGTCAGTCCTACGCAAACCGACCCAAACTTGAGCAATGCTGCAAGCTATTGAGCCTGCAAGCTTAACCTTTGTATTCATACAACGGCTTTGAACCCACTGGGTGGCGAAGGTCGCGGTTACTTCATTTGATAAGTGACCAATACCGCGGCTGCTTATTCCCCCAGATGAATCTCCGACTTGATTTGATTTCATAAGCAGCGAGGCCGGGGTCCTCGACACGCGGCTTTTCGCGTGGTGGGGTGGGAGACCGGCTTGCGTGCCGAGCCGCATGCGGTAAATGCAAAGATCAAGTCATTGTCGAGATGGCTGCATAGCGGTTTGGAGCGCAGCGACGGAGGAGAAGCCTGAAGAGGTTCACCAAGGACGGGAGCGGGATCTGTTAACACCCTGCTCCCATAACAGCAGTTTAGACGTTGGAACAGATTTCATCGGTGGTGAAGACAAGGGTTACATCGCCTGTCCGTAGGTGCGGGCCCGGCCAGCCATTGCGCGCAAGTTGGCGCAATGGTGAATGCGGCCAAATCCCGCCGGCATCTCGAGTGCCGTAGTTTCAAACTAGAACGACGGACCACTACACCCGGGTCGATTGTTCCCCGTTTGGAATCTTGTTTCCAGCGTTAGCTGCTACCTGGACGCTTACTTTTGCAGCGAGGCCGACTCGCGCGCCGAGCCGCCTGCAACGGGCGCAAGAGGATCTTAGTTGTCGAAATCGCTGCGTAGCGGTTTGGAGCGCAGCGACACAAATGAAGCCTTGCCGGTGGTGAAGACATGGGTTACTTCGACTGTTAATCGGGAGGTCGCGGGTTCGAATCCCGCCGCCGTCGCTGTTCGTAAGTGACGCGCGTAGCTCAGTGGCAGAGCGCCATACCCGGTCGCTGGTTCCCCGGCAAGACCTTTTTCGTCGGTGGTGAAGATGAGAGCTACTTCACCAACCTGGAGATGCAGGTATCGATCCCTGCCGCCGCTTTTGCGGTGTCGTCTAAGAAAGGACGCCAGGAATAAGACCCTGTCATCGCTTTTGTTCCCCGGCGAAGAAATTTCCTGTAGAGACGCAGCCTGCTACGTCGTGATAACTCTATCTGGCGGCGAGGCCGACTCGCGCGCCGAGCCGCATGCAACAGGAGCACGAAGGCATGCATTTGGTCGAAACGCTCAAGCGGTCTGGAGCGAAGCGACAGAACCGAAGCCCCGCGGCGAACGCCGCTTAGAAATGAGAATATGAGCCTAAGAAAGGTTTACGGCGGAACGCCCATTGGCAATGAATCGCGCTGTGACACATGCACTCATGCGCGAATTATCCAGGGCTACGCCGAAAGCGAACGCATCGTCATCTGCACGGGCATGTATGATCCCATACGTATTCCGTTCAAGGTCATGCAGTGCACTGACTATGAAGATCGCCGTCTGCCTGATTTCGACAATATGAAAGAGATTGCCTGGCAAATCAGGAGCAAGAGCGCAGGCAGTGTCGCCGGATTCGTTACCTTGCCCGAAGAAACGGATTCGCGAGATCAGCAGGACGAGGCAAAGCCGGAAGAAATTCCGGCTGCTTCAGAAACCAAATAATTTTCCGTTGCGCCCCTTGCGCCCGTTGCGGTGAGGCATCGCAACGCTGAAGTAATAAGGAGAAAAACAATGGCCCGCATGAACGTACTCAACCTGAGCGGAATGCCTTGGATGACGGCGAAGTCCAAGCAGACACACGAGGGCGCACCGGCAAAGCACATCTCTGCTGAGCAGGAGCTGCGCCGGTCTGTTCTGGCGTGCATGCTATGGGAGAGCCAGTTTTATGAGGATGGCGTCGCGATCGCCGGGCGCATCCGCGAACTGGTGCCCAAGGTCGCCGCAGAGAAGGTTGCCGCTCTGGCCGTTGAAGCCCGCGAGAAGATGAAGCTGCGTCACGCGCCGCTCTTACTGGTGCGTGAGATGGCGCGTCTGGCAACACACCGCCAACTCGTCGCGGAGACATTGCTGCGCGTGATCCAGCGTGCCGACGAACTTTCTGAGTTTGTGGCGCTCTACTGGAGTGACGGCAAGCAGCCTCTTTCCGCACAGGTCAAGAAGGGGCTGGCCGCGGCTTTCACCAAGTTTGACGAGTACGCGCTGGCCAAGTATGACCGCGCTTCTCCGGTCAAGCTGCGTGACGTGCTCTTTCTCTGCCACGCCAAGCCGGTGGATGCTGCGCAGGCTGAGCTGTGGAAGCGCCTTGTCGCCGGTGAGCTGGCCTCGCCCGATACCTGGGAGGTGGCTCTCTCCGCTGGCGCCGATAAGCGCGAGGCATGGGAGCGTTTGCTCGCGGAGAACAAGCTGGGCGCGCTGGCCCTGTTGCGGAACCTGCGCAACATGGCGGAAGCCAAGGTGGACGAAGAGTTGGTCCGCACCGGTCTCTACCGCATGAAGACTGAGCGCGTGCTGCCGTTCCGCTTTATCGCTGCTGCGCGTTATGCGCCGCAGTGGGAGCCGGAGCTGGAGAAGGCGATGCTGCGCTCTCTCGACGGTCAGCCGAAGTTGCCGGGTAAGACCGTGCTGCTGGTTGATGTCTCCGGATCGATGGACGCGCCGCTCTCCCGCCGTGCGGAAATGCGCCGTAATGACGCGGCCTATGGGCTTGCGGTGTTGCTGCGCGAAATCGCGGAGCAGGTAAGCATCTATACCTTCTCTGACAAGCTGGTTCGTATTCCGCCGCGCCAGGGATTTGCCCTGCGCGACGCCTTGAACGCCAGCCAGCTTCACGGCGGAACATACCTGGGCCGCGCTCTGGGTGAGATCGACGAGAAGTACGACCGCTTGATCGTGATCACTGACGAGCAGTCGCACGACGCTGTCCCGAACCCGAAGGCGCGTGGTTATGTGATCAACGTAGCCAGCTTCCAGAACGGCGTGGGCTATGGCAAGTGGGTGCACATCGATGGCTGGTCCGATTCAGTGATCGAGTACATTCGCGCGGCCGAACCGGCGCTTGAGTAGTACTTAAGCTAACCATGGGCGATCTTCGGAAAAGAAGGTCGCCTTTTTGCCCGCCCATCGAGGACCACCTTTTGAAACACAGAGGAACAGAGGAAAACGAGGAAGTTAAGTCCGCATGGAATCGGGGATTCCTCCGGTTCCTCCTTTCCTCCGTGTTTCAAAGATTTTTCTTTGCTCCCATGTTCACTTGAAGTGCGCGATGCTGTTTTATTGTTACCATTAAGGACGGAGCCGCTCGTTACTTGATATCCAAATGAGAAAGCTTTCGCTTGCGTGGTTATTGGCCACGCTGCTTTTCTGCCTGTCGTTCGGGTTCGCACAGAATCCGGCGCCCTCATCTACGCCAACCGCTGCGCCGCAACAGCAACCTTCCGCACCCGCGGCTGCTTCGCCCACGCCTGCTGCAACACCAGCAGCCCCGCCCTCGCAGCCTTCCGGCACGCCTTCGCCCAACCGCGTTGAAGTCGAGCCGGTCGAAACAATCCACCAGATAACTCCGGCGGAAGCGAAAGAGCTGTTCCGGTCAGTCGATGAGATTCTGCACTTCGCCAGCAAAGATACAGGCCTGCCGATCAAGAAAAAGGTCAAGCGGACGATTGTAAGCCGTCCGCAGGTGGAAAAGTACGTCAGTGACAAGTTCAAGGACGATGCTGACCGCATCCGCTTTGAGCGCTCTGAGCTGGTGGAAAAAAAGTTTGGCTTGCTGCCGCGCACCTTTGACCTGCACAGTTTTCTCATCAAGCTGCTCACGGAGCAGGTGGCCGGTTACTACGACGAAAAGACGCGCACCATGAACCTGCTGGACTGGAATGAGCCGGAAATGCAGCGTCCGGTGATGGCCCATGAGCTCACACACGCGCTGCAGGACCAGAGCTTTAACCTGGAAAAAATGAGCAAGCACGATGAAGAGGTCGAGAAGCACGGGCTTGATAACCTGGATGAATTGGTCCGCAATGACGAGGATTCAACCTGCCGCAGCGCCGTGCTGGAAGGGCAGGCCATGATCGTGCTGCTGGATTACGTGCTGGCTCCGCAGGGCGGGAGCGTGGAAAAGACGCCGCAGGTTGTCGACCTGATGCAGTCTTCCATGGATAAAAGCCGCGGCAGCCCGGTTTTTGACAGTGCGCCATTGCTGCTGCAGGAAGAGCTGGCGTTTCCTTATCGCCAGGGCATGCAGTTCATCAAGGACCTGCTGGTGGCCGGCGGCAAACAGCTCGCTTATACCGGCGTGCTGGGCCGCATGCCCCAGACCACACGCGAGATCATGGAACCCAAGGAATATCTCGCCGGACATCGCGTGCCACCGCTGCTGCTGCCGGATCTGGGTTTTCTAAAAAAAGATTACGAGCCCTATGACGCGGGTGCGGTTGGCCAGCTCGATGTGAGCATGCTGCTCCGCATCTATGCAGATGCAGCGCTCGACAAACGCCTAAGCCCGGAGTGGCGTGGCGGGGCCTATTACGCCGCGGGCCGCAAGGGAGCAAAACCGCCGGACCGCAACTCTTCCGCGCACATCGGCCTCTATTACATCTCAAAGTGGGCAACAGAAGAGGCAGCGCAGGAGTTCGCAAAAACGTACGCAGCAGCTCTGCCTAAACGCTATGAGTCGCTCCGGCATGTTACTGATAAAGGAAACGTCGCCGGTCTGGACAAATACACCAGCTCCGATGGACCAATCTTCATCCAGCAGACTGGCAATGCGGTAGTGGCGGTTGAAAGCTTTGATGAGGATGCGGCGAAGAAACTGCTTGAGATTGGACTGAAGCAGGCAAAGGAAAGTTCGGGCCAATAGTGTCTTGGGGCGGCTTTGCACGAAAAACTCTAAACCTCACCATAGATAACACTGATCACACTGATTTACACGGATCAAAAAAGTTCAATAGGACCATTTTGAATTTGTAATCCGTGTTCATCCGTGGTGAGATTTGCTTTTTTTTGTCAAAACATCTGGGGGCCAAAAAAATCTTTAACAGCTCTATAAATCAGGCCGAGCGCCTGCCGTCTATCAACGTCGCTGTCTTTTTGACTAACAGCTCGCGAAGACCGCCCAGAAGTTCCTTTGGATCATTTCCGAGTGTTGCGTCGGCGAATGAATCGAGTGCGCTCAAACTGGACGCGACAGAAACAATGGGGAGTGCGGGAAGTGTGTTCCCGAAGCAATAGAGTCAGGCGTTCCCGGTCTTGGGCGGGAATGGAGTGGCACAAGAGAACAAGGTCAAAATCTCCCTCACGGAATCTGGCCACCGCTTTTTTCAAGGAGCGTTCCGGAATTACCGTGTAGCCGGCAGCCTGCAGCACCTGGCTTCGCGTTTCCAATAACACTGAATCGCGGCCAACAGCCAGAACTAACGTATGCGGCATAGGCGAACCTTCGAAGAAATATAGGATTCAACGATAGTCCCAGCAGCAGCCCTCGTCTGTCTGACGTCAGACGTTATTGGAAGATATTCCCAGCCGCTCAAACTCGTCGCGGATGGTCTTGTAGCATTCGCAGGCAGCTCTCTCAAGCCCCCGGCGGTCGCATATCCGCACCTTTCCGCGCGAGTAGTCCACCAACTTAGCTTTATGGAGCAGGCCGGCCGCCAGGGTCACGGTGGTGCGCGGAGTACCTAGCATGTGTCCCAGGAATTCATGGGTGAGGTGAAAGGTGTCAGATTCCATGCGGTCATGGCAAATGAGCAGCCACCGTGCCAGCCGCTCCTGTATGTCATGCAGTCGATTGCAGGCGGCGGTCTGCGCGGTCTGCGCCAAATGGGCCTGGAAATACCGGTTGATTTGTTTGCGCAGCATTCCCGGCTTCTCATAGGCTTCAAACAGACGCTGCGCTGGTATGCGATAGCCGACGCCGGCGATCTGAATAAAAGTCCGGGTCGGCATGCTCTTTGTGCCCAATATGACTGGGAACCCGACCACGCCTTCGTTTCCGGTAATTCCCGTTTCTACCGTATTTCCATCGGCCATGGCAACTACCACTGAGGCCAGTCCGGATTCCAGAAAATAGGCGTGCGTGATGTGTTCATCCGGACCGAGCAGGGTCGTCCCTGTCTCTAGAGTTAAGGGGGAAAGATGAGGCTCAAGGCGCGCGATCTCGGCTTTCGGCAATGATGCCAGGATTCCATTTTTGTAGTGATTACGAGACGGGGTCGCGGTGGGCATAAGAGCCTCCTTTGCGCTGGGTCGCGAGGTCAAAAGACCTGCACCTCAATGCGCAGAAGCTCCACAGCCTGTGCGTACGAAGATGTCACCTTAATCATACGCTTTTGGGGCAACTGCCGCTTTATGTCTGGTATCGAACTCAGCAAGGGACCGTACCATGGGGGAAACGTCAGTGAGCGAAAGGTCAGTTCGATCCCCGGTAGACGCTTTCAGCACCAGCCAGGTGCCGGGGAGCACCCATCCTCCGCCATCGGACAACCAGAACGGAATCCTAGCCTCTCTTGCCCACGAGATTAATAATCCCTTGCAAGCCCTTCTTAGTTCGCTTCAACTCATGCAAACCGATCAAGCTCTTAGTGAAAACAACCGCAGATACCTGGCGGTGGCCAGCGAAGAAGCGCGGCGAATTTCGCAGATTTTGCATGCGGCCATGGAGTTCCGGGACACGGACGCCGAGAACACAAATGTTTCAGAGTTAGTGCAATCCGTGCTCAATTTTTATAAATCGCGTTTGGACTCGCAGGATATTTCTGTTAGTACGCGCTACCGCGATGGCGGACATCTTTCGGCCCACCCTCATCAGTTACGGCAAATGTGCGTCAACCTTGTACTGAATGCCGCCGATGCCATGCCGGACGGCGGAAAGATCTACGCCAGACTCGCGCCGTCCCACGAGTGGAAAGATCAGAGGCGAGGATTGCGGCTCACCTTTGCCGACACCGGAAGCGGAATTGCCGCAAAAAATCTGTCCAGCATTTGGGACCCATTCTTCACCACCAAAGGCGCTGCGGGCAATGGCATTGGACTCTCACTGGTCAAGAATACTGTGCAGAACCACGATGGCGTGCTGCGCGTCCGCAGCAGTACCCGGGCGGGTCACAGCGGGACTGTGTTTAGTATCTTCCTGCCTTGCGCGTGATTCTCTTTGGGAGATCCGACTCGCGGCCTGACGCTGATGAACGCCCCAGAAAAAAAGAGTACAGCCGCGAATGAATGCGAAACACGCGAATCCCATTTCAGGTGTTGATTCGTGTTGATTCGCGAAATTCGCGGCTACTCTTTTTCCGATCCGCGCCCATCAGCGCAATCAGCGGCGAAATGTTACTTGCTCTTGCTCGGATCGTCCTGCGGATTGATGTAGTTGAACTGCACCGGCGCGGTGCCGTGAATCTGCACCACCACGTCGCTGGCAGCCATTGCGTAGTGATGCATGTCAGGATCAAGATAGGCAAAACTGCCGGCTGGGAACGCGCCCATTTTGTTCGTGTCAAACGTGTCGCCCATACCGACTTTGAATGTCCCCGAAATCACCGTGACATTTTCCCGCAGCGGATGCCAATGCGGCGCGATCCGGTATCCCGCGGGCATTTTCAGGCGGACCGTGTAGTTGCCGCCGGCGGCCGTCGGGTCTCCCTCGATCACGGCAAACTGCGCGCCCGGAGCGACGAACGGCGGCGGCGGCCCCCATTGAATCGTGTCCGGCGTAAAAGCGTTTCCATGCGTGCCTGAAGCGGCGGCAACCATAAAGTGCTGGCCCGCCCAGCCAACCAGTGCCACCAACGCAATTGCAATGCATATATTTCGTTTCATTTTTTGCCTTCTCTCCCTCATTCGCTATTCATCGTTAATGCCGATCTTTCACGTCGATGATCGCTGGAGAACAGGGGCCTTTCAATGAGGAGGGGATAACGCGAATATATCTTTTATGTATCGCCGTAAGTCTCTGATTTGGCGCATAATGCTTGGAACGGAGCCGCAAAATGCAGGCCACAAAGAAGGCCGTTGGTGAAGTGGAACTCGATCTTGGCCGCTATGAGCTCAGGCGCTCTGGACGCCGCATAAAGCTTGAAACCAAGCCCATGGAGCTGCTGATCTTTCTGGTGACCCGGCGCGACCAGATGGTTTCACGCGAAGAGATCGTCAAAAAGCTTTGGCGCTCCAGCCTTTTTATTGACACCGAGCGGAACCTCAACAACATCATTCGCAAAATCCGCACGGCCTTGGGTGACGATTCCGCCAAGCCGCGCTTTCTTGAAACTGTAGTCGGCAAAGGCTACCGATTCATCGGCCCTGTGCGAGTGATTGACGCGCAATTTTTGGGCTCCAGCTCCAGCATCGGCGCAGCCCGTATGGACAGCATGGAGACCGTTGATCGCAGCGGACACTCGTCTCTGGTCGTGTTGCCGCTGGTACTTTTGGGAAAAGCAATGGACGATCAGGGCTTGTGCCTGGGATTTGCCGACGCCCTGGTCACGCGTCTGGGAAATCTTCGCGATGTGGACGTACTGCCGACCTCCGCCGTTCTGGACTTGCCTTTTGACGCATCTGCTTCAGGAATTGCCGCGCGACTCGGCATCCGATTCGTTGTCCATGGCGCTATTCAATCTTCCAAGAACCAATGGCATCTCTCACTGGAAATGTTTGACGCGCATTTGCAAGCCGCCTGCCTTACCAGAAAATGTGAACTCGACATGAGTCGCTTGTCCGAGATTGAAAGCGATATCGCAAGACAGATCGCAGGCGCATTGAACCGGCCGCTGGGGCCTGCGCTGGTACAGCAGCGTCCGCGATACAGCCGCGACCCGCTGGCTTACGCTGAATTCATGCGCGGCTACAGGCTCAGCGCCACCGGCGATCCGGCTACGATGGAGAAGTCTATTCAATACCTGACGAACGCCGTAACGCGCGATCCTGGGTTTGCTTTGGCGCATGCCACACTTGCGCTGGCTTGCACTACGCGCCATTTTGAATACGACCCGGCAAGCATGTGGCTGGAAAAAGCTGAGTTCCATTGCCGCCGCGCGCTTGAGATCGATCCTGAACTGCCTGAAGGACATGTGGCCCGCGCGTTTCTGCTGTGGGGACCATCTAAAAATTTCCAACATCTGGAAGCGATCACTGAGCTCAAGCGCGCCCTGGCCCTGCAGAACAATCTGCCACATGCTTACAACCGGCTTGCAACCATTCTGGCGCACATCGGGCTGCTGGACCACGCGCGCGCCATGTATGAGAGGGGGAGCCAATTTCATCCCAGGAAGTCAGTGAGTCCCAGCATTGTTCAGGTCTACATCTGGAACCAGGAATATGATGCGGCGCGGGAAGCGATTCAGGCATGGCGTGAGGAAAGCCCCGGCAACAAGTACGCCATCTATTTTGCTCCTTACCCGGCGATGATGACCGGGCAATGGCCAGAGGCGGAGGAGCTGCTGAATGAAGCGCTGGAACTGTTGCCGGAAGATCCGATCGTCGTGAGCCTGCAAGGCGTCTTCTTTGCCTTGATGGGAAAACATGAAGTGGCGCTCAACTGCATGATCCACGCCTGCGCCAGTCCAAAATCATTTGGTCACGCGCACCACACTTACTACCAGATCGCATGTATTCTTGCCCTGGCCGGGAAACGCCAGCTGGCTTTTGAATGGCTGGAACGCAGCATCAGCACTGGTTTCGCATGCTGGCCTTTCTTCCTGAAAGACCACTGTTTAAAAAATCTGCACGGACTCCCTGAATTTGAGCTGCTGGTGAGCTCGCTGCAGGCCAAGTATCCGGATCATCTGGGGTTGCTGTAAGCCCGAGCTCGTTTTACATACGCGGAGGCGCGGCAGAGCTTATTATGCGCGGATAGCAATCAAAGACGCGCATGTTCAACAATGCAGCAATCATTTTCTAAATATTGTCTAGGCCCTTTCTAATAAATTAGTTCATATTAGCTAATCATCCGTTGTTCCCATTTTGGAACTAATCGGGACAAAGCTATCTTTCCTATGAAATAGTCGGCAAAAATCTTGACAGAGCTATGACGAAGCTGTAAGGTTTCGGCTCTAGTCACTCCGGCCAAGCTGAAAATCAAAACTGCCTATCCAAGTGTCCCCGGCACGGCAGCAGTGTCGCCTCCAAACAAGAAAGGACTTCATTATGGCAATCGTTTATCAACAGCTTAAAAAAACCAGCAATGCGGACCCGCTGGAAGTAAAATTCACTTCGCCCACCAAATCCAATCCAGTCGTTCTTGTCACGCCGGTCTGGCTGCATCAGACGAGCCAGGTTAGATACATCGAAACGGTGGTTCAAGGAAGCATATCGAAGACGGGCTGTAAGGTTGTTTCAGACAATTTCGCACCGGAAAACTATTACGTCAACGTAGTCGCCATCGATTCCGATACCACCCAGTACGGCACGCTGGCTTTCACCGAAGGGGCCGTTGCCAAGACAAGCACTCAGGAAGACATCGATTTTTCAAACACGCTTTCCAGCCCGGATCCAGTAGCTATCCTTACTCCAACCTGGTCGGGATCGGTAGGGTACGTCGAAACGCAAATCTCGGCCGCGGCAAGCGAGATGAGCATCTCCAGCGCGAATATGGCGCCGAGCGGCTACTACGTGCAGTACGCCGCAGCGGACCGAGGGCGTGTCAGCGGAGCGAATGGCGTCCTGGAAACCGGATCGGTTAACAAGGGACAATACCAAGTGAGGATATATTTCAGTTCGCCCTTTAAAACCCCGCCTGTGGTGATCGTCTCACCATGGTGGGACAAACAACCGAATGGGGTCCGCTATATTGAAACTGTCGTGAAGGTAACGCGGAACTACTTCGAGATAGTTTCCGGCAATGCCGGCGAGAACTACTTCGTGAACTGGATGGCCCTTTCACCAGGCTAAAGTGCCGGAGTGAGCCGATAGTCCCTCAGCTGGCCGAAGGGGCACAGTTAAGGCGTGCCCTTTTAATCGCTTGCCGGCGGCAGTCTTCAATGCCCATCGCGCGGGGCTCTAGGACCCATTCTCTCCCTGAGGGGGCGTTTGCATTGGGGAAGACGCGCCTGATCTGCCGCATCCACCACACGCCTTTCGCTATAATCAACAATTACCCCAATCAAGGAGATTCTCTCTTGCAGCAAGCTGAAATCGGCATTATGGGCGGCAGCGGTTTGTATTCCATGCCAGGCCTCACAGACATCCGTGAAGTTACAGTGCAAACCCCGTTCGGCGAGCCGTCGGACGCTTACGTGCTCGGCACGCTGGAAGGGCGCAAGGTGGCATTTCTTGCGCGTCACGGCCGCGGACACCGCATCCTTCCTTCAGAAATCAACTTTCGCGCCAACATTTACGGCATGAAAGACCTGGGCGTGGAGCGCATCCTGTCGCTCTCAGCCGTTGGTTCGCTCAAGGAAGAGCACAAGCCCACCGACTTTGTGATCCCTGACCAGTTTATCGATCGCACCATCCATCGCATCTCCACGTTCTTTGGCCACGGCATTGTGGCGCACGTTGCGTTTGGCGATCCTATCTGCCCCGAGGCCGCCGAGGCATTCACCCAATCCTGCAAGGATATCGGCGTGGTCGGGAAAAAGGGCGGGACGTACATCTGCATGGAAGGCCCGCAATTTTCCACCCGCGCGGAATCGAATCTTTACCGCAGCTGGGGCGCGGACGTGATCGGGATGACCAACCTGCAGGAAGCCAAGCTGTGCCGCGAAGCGGAGATTTGTTACTCCACCTGCGCCATGGTCACCGACTACGACTGCTGGCGCGCCGGACATGAAGACGTGACCGTGGAACAGGTATTGAAAGTAGTGCATGCCAACGCGGAGAACGCGGCCAAGGTTGTGAAGCATGCGGTCGGGATCATGCCGAAGGAGCGCAAATGCGCCTGCGGCTCTGCGATGAAGTTTGCTATCCAGACTGACAAAGACAAAATTCCCGCGGCCACCCGCCAGAAGTTGGCGTTGCTGCTGGATAAATACCTGGGCAAGGGCCAGGAGGCAAAGGCGTAGTCGGCCTCCGCATGTCCGCCGCGGCGCGCCGTGACTATTTGCTGCTCACGGCAATTTCTGCCGCATTTTCTGTTGGCGCTCTGATTTTTTATTACCATCAGGGCGCCATCCTTCTTTATGGCGACGCCGTGGCGCACATCCACATTGCGCGCCGAGTCTTTGATTCGCGCACACCCGGGCTCTTTCAGCTTGGCACCGTCTGGCTGCCGCTGCCGCATCTGCTCGATATTCCTTTTATCGTGAACGACCGCATGTGGCAGACTGGTCTGGGCGCTTCGATTCCATCGATGATTGCCTACGTCGCTGGTACGCTGGGCGTGTTTCGGTTGATTCGATCATTAGCGTCGGGCGTTGCCGCATGGATTGCCGCCCTGATCTATGCGCTCAATCCCAATCTTCTATATATACAGTCCACGGCGATGGGAGAATCGCTGTATCTGGCTCTGTTCGTCTGGTCGGCGGTGTACTTTGCAGAGTTTGTGCGCCACGCATGCGACGACGCGGAGCAAGCAGGAAACTCGCTAAAGAAATGTGGCCTAATGGTTTCGGCGGCAATGCTGGTTCGTTACGATGGTTGGTTTCTTGCTGCTGTGATCGGCTCGTGCGCTGTAATTCTCCTGTGGCGAATGCGGCCGTATCTTCCGTCGGTACGGCGCGGGCTCCGCAATTTTCTTTTGTTCACCGGCTCTACCGCCGCGTTCTTTCTTCTTTACAACCAGATTGCCTTTGACAATGCGCTGGAGTTTGCCAACGGCCCATACTCTGCGCGCGCTATTCAGCAGCGCAGCAAGACCGCGACTATGCCCAGTTATCCGGGAGAAAATTCACCGCGCGACGCCACGCTGCAGTTCCTGAAAGTTTCCCGGTTCAATTTGGCGGAAGGCCGCACAGAGTTTCTGCTATTCAATAGCGCTTTCATCGCGCTGCTGGCATCGCTTTATTTTGCGCGCCGCTACCTAAGTTGGGCAGTCTTATGGACTCCACTTCCCTTTTATGTCCTCTGCATCGCCTGGGGCAGCGTGCCTGTCTATCATCCGGAATGGTGGCCATTCAGCTTTTACAACGTCCGTTATGGCCTGCAACTGCTGCCGGCCGTCGCGGTGTTCGCGGCGCTGGGATGTGAGTTTCTCACCAGGTTTTTTCGCCCCATATATGTTGTCGCCTTGGCAGCTTTGGTGGTCGCCGCAAGCTATTACTCCGTCTGGCAGACAACACCAATCTGCCTGCGGGAAGCGCAGGTAAATGGCAAGGACCGTATGGCTTTGGATCGCCAACTAGCGGAGACGCTCAAGACGTTTCCGCCTTCAGCAACTTTCATGATGAATTGCGGCGCGCATCCCGGAGCCACGCAGATGGCGGGGCTCCCGCTCCGCCGTGTGCTGTGTGAAAGCAGCAATCGTTTATGGAAGGCCGCTCTGAAGCAGCCCGCGCGCTCGGCGGACTACATCGTCGCATTCCCCGGCGACGAAGTGGCCAGCGCCGTGCATGATTTCCCCCAGGAACTTGAGACCATTGCTACAATTGGCAGTCCGTCACAGCCAAAAGCTTTGATCTATCGCTCAACGCGAAGATAATTGCCCTGGGATTGGGCACGGGTGGCAAATGAACATACTGGCTCTTGCTTTGCCGCACATAACGCTGGAAGACCTGCTGTCAAAAGCGATGGTCCGGCTCGTGCTGGCTGCTGTTCTTGGAGGAATAATCGGTCTGGAGCGTGAGTTCAAGCGCAAGCCGGCCGGGTTGCGCACCAATATGTTTATATGCTTCGGATCGGCCATGTTCACCATTCTCTCCACTGAACTGGCAAAGGAGTTCGGTATTGGCGATCACACGCGCATAGCCGCGCAAATCATTCCCGGCATCGGATTCATCGGCGCAGGTTCCATTCTGCATGATAAAGGCGGCGTAAGCGGAATCACGACGGCGGCGACGATCTTTGTGGTCGCGTCCATTGGCATGGCTGCGGGCGGGGGCCTCTACCTGGTAGCCATTTTTTCCACCATGCTCATTTATCTTGCGCTGCATCTGCTCGGGATACTGGAGCGCCAGTTGAACTTGAAGCCGCTGACAATGAATTACACGATTGTTTCCGACAAAACCGCAAACGACCTGGTTGCCGAGGTAAATTTGATTATGGAAGACCAGGGCAAGGAAATGCAGGCCATGCATCTTAGCCGTTCTGGAGAAAATGAAAAACTGGTGTTCCGCGTTGAGGGTACACGCCACGAACACAAACAACTGATGGACCGCTTGCGCCAGACATCCGACGTAAGTCATCTGGAAACTACTCCGGGGCCGGACAGAGACTAAGGATGAAGGTCCCTTTCACTAAAGCCTCCGCTTGCGGAAATGATTTTCTGATCATGGATGGCGCTGATGCTCCAGCCGATCTGCATGAATTCAGCAAACGCATTTGCGATCGCCACAACGGCGTAGGCGCTGACGGTGTGGAATGGCTCTTTCCCGCCGCAGACGCCGATATTCGCGCACGGCTGATCAATGCCGATGGCAGCGAGGCGGAAATCTCCGGCAACGGGACGCGGTGTGTCGCGGCCTACCTGGTGAGCCAGGGGCACTCCGGCAAGATCGCTATTAGCACCGGCGCCGGCGTGAAGCATTGCGATCTGGTATCGCGTGAGGAACATAGCTTTGAATTTGAAATGGAAATGGGCGAGCCTCAGGTGGGCAGCGAGTTTTCCATGACAGTAGGTTTTGCGCCGACGCATGGCACGCCGGTTTCCATGGGAAATCCGCATTACGTGGTATTTGTAAGCGAATTCTCTCCGGTATGGCAGAAAGAAGGCGCGGAGATTGGCCAGCACCCGGATTTTAAGCACGGCGTGAACGTGGAGTTTGTCCGCGTGAAAAGCGAGCATGAAATTGAAGTCCGGTTTTACGAGCGCGGCGTGGGCGAGACGCAGTCTTCGGGAACGGGGTCGTGCGCATCCGCCGTGGCCTCGATCGCCGCGGGCTATGTGAAATCGCCTGTGAAAGTGCACGCGGCGGGCGGCACGCAGGTTGTTCGTTGGACAGAGGGCAAAGTTTTTTTGCGTGGACCAGCGCAACTGATCTGCCAGGGAGAATTTCTTGGCTGACGCAAAGATCACCAGACCGGCAAAGACCATTAAGCCGGCCGCTTTGCGACGCGGCGATAAGGTCGCGCTGGTTGCGCCGGCCAGCAGCTTCAACGGTGAGGCCTTTCTGCTAGGTTGCGACCGGCTGCGCCAGATGGGATATGAGCCGGTCTACGCACAGGATATTTTTGCGCGCGATATTTATTTTGCGGGAAGCGTGGAGCGGCGCGTGCATGAGGTCCACGAGTTCTGGCGGCGTGATGACATTGCCGCGCTCATCTGCGTGCGTGGAGGCTATGGCAGCAATTATCTGCTGGAAAAACTGGATTACGGCATGATCGCCGAGCACCCGAAAATTCTGCTGGGATGCAGCGACATCACTTCTATGCTCACGGCGATCCATGACCGTACGGGATTGATAGGCTTTCATGGGCCTATGGTGGCCAAAGATATCGCCGACGGAACGTTCGATGGAGTGAGCTGGCAAAGCGCTTTTCAAGGCGCGCCTAACTGGACGGTTCCCACCAACGACGTCGAGGTCTTGCGCATTGGGAAGGCATCTGGACGTCTTTATGGCGGCTGCCTCTCTATGATGGTGGCGTCACTGGGAACACCCTATGAGATCCAGACAGAAGACTGCATCCTTTTTATAGAAGATATCGCCGAAAAGCCTTTTCGCATCGACCGCATGCTGGTGCAGTTGCGGCTGGCCGGCAAGCTGGAAAAGGCGCGCGGATTTATTTTCGGCGAGATGCTGGATTGCCTTCCCCCCAATGGCGAGACCTACATACTGCAGCAGGTAATTATGCGAGTGCTCGAGCCCTACAACGTACCGATCGTCTACGGTCTCAAGTCGGGGCATGTGACCAGCGGCAATATCACCCTGCCCATCGGCGTGCAAGCGGAACTGGAAGCGGAGGGCGCGAATGCGAGTCTTAAAATCCTTGAACCTTCCACAGTTGCTTCGCACACGTAATTTTCCCGCTCACGAAAGCGCACAAATCCGTTAATCTTGAAACGTGGAACAACAGCACGTACATATCATCGGCATATGCGGGACGGCCATGGCGTCGCTCGCGGGACTTCTTAAACAACGCGGGTTCAAGGTCACGGGATCAGACACGGCGGCGTATCCGCCCATGTCGGACTTTCTGGCATCCATCTCCATCCCTATTTTGCAGCCTTACTCTGAAGCCAACCTGAAGCCTCGGCCCGATCTGGTGATCGTCGGCAATGCCATCTCGCGCGGCAATCCCGAGCTGGAATATGTTCTGGATGAGCGGATACTTTTGCGATCCATGCCGGATATTCTCTTCGATCTTTTTCTGCGCACGCGGCAGCCAATTGTGATTGCCGGAACGCACGGTAAAACCACCACAACTTCCATGCTGGCATGGATTTTTCAGTCGGCAGGCAAAGATCCGTCATTTCTGGTCGGCGGGATCGCGGAAAACTTTGGCAGTAGCTTTGCCCTTCGCCAGGGTAAGCACTTCATTATTGAAGGCGACGAATACGACACCGCATTTTTCGATAAAGGCCCCAAGTTCCTGCACTACTTTCCGCAGTCCGTCATTCTTACGTCGGTCGAATTCGATCACGCTGATATTTATGCCGACCTGGACGCGGTTAAGCTGGCATTTAAGCGGCTGGTGAACCTCGTCCCGCGCAAAGGCAGGATCATTGCCTATGACGCGCACCAGAATGTGGATGAATGCATCGCCAAAGCGCTTTGTCCGATGGAAAGATATGGCATGAAGGAAGATTCGTTCTGGCGGATCACCAACCTTCAGTTCGAGCCGGAGCGAACCACATGGACCGTGCTGCGCGACGGGAAAGAGCCCGTAAACTTTGAATTTGCGCTGGCCGGTGAATACAACGTGCTCAATGCCACTGCGGCCGCAGCCATGGCGGCAAACCATGGAATTGACCCGCCGCAGATTGTTGAAGCGCTCAAGAGCTTCAAGAGTGTGAAGCGCCGGCTGGAGATCAAAGCTGAGATTGACGGCATCACCATCATCGACGATTTTGCCCACCATCCTACGGCCATCGCGGCCACGCTGGGCGCGTTGCGGGTACGCTATCCCGGTGCGCGGCTGTGGGCGATTTTTGAGCCGCGATCGAACACGCTGCGCCGCAAAGTCCTGCAAAAAGAACTGATCAGCAGCCTGGCTGTAGCGGATGAAATTGTGATCACGCCAATCTTCAAGCCAGAAGCCGTTCCGGAAGACGACCGCCTGACGACCGCCTCAGTGGTGAATGGCCTTAAGCGGGCAGGAAAGCCGGCGCGTGAGCTTGGCGACGCCGACGCGATCGTTGATGCCGTGGCGCCTGAACTGCGCAGCGGCGATGTGGTGGCCATCCTTTCCAACGGCGGTTTCGGCGGAATCTATGAGAAGCTGCCGCGCCGGCTGGAAGAACTGCGTGGCGTGTCTCGCGCATGATCAGCCGCGCCGTGGCATTTGCCCGAACACTGTTGGCGTTGATCTTCTGGATTATTTTTATTCCTCCTGCCGCGCTCATCGTTTTTCCCTGGACTCTGATCACCGGCAAGATAGAGCTCCTTTATTCAGTAGGTATGTGGCTGGCGTTCGCCGGTCCCAGAGTCGCCGGCGTAAAGGTGAAGCGGGTGGGCCTGGACAAGATCGATCCGGCGGGCACTTACATCTTTATGTCGAACCATGTTTCCAACCTTGATCCGCCAATCCTTGTGCCGGTAATTCCCGGGCGCACGTCTGTACTGGCAAAGAGAGAAATCTGGAAGATCCCAATCGTGAACAAGGCGCTGGACCTTGCGGAGATTGTGCCGGTGGAGCGCAGCAATCGCGACTCAGCCATCAACAGCATCCGCCGTGCGGGTGAGGTCATGAAGCACCACATCAATATGACCATCTTCCCGGAAGGCACGCGCTCACCCGACGGACGGCTGATGCCGTTCAAGAAAGGGCCGTTTCATCTGGCGGCGGAGACAGGATTTCCAATCGTGCCGATTACAATCCTTGGCACCTACGAGATGATGCCGAAAGGAACGTCACTGATAAAAGGCGGGACGGCAACGCTCGTCTTCCACCCGCCGGTTGATCCCAGGCAATTTGCTTCGCGGGAAGAATTGGTGGAAGCTGTGCGTGCGGCGATTAACAGCGCTTTGCCGCCAGAAAGACAATAACCCACTTTTCCAAGGCGAAGGGCAAAATCCTTTGCAGCACATTACGGACTTGTCCCGGCATTGTTTAGGCTGACGCCCGGATCAAAAGCCAACCTAAAGCCCTGAAAGGGGGCCGCTCAAGATTTTCCTTGACCCGCAGAGAGGTTTGCAGTACAAACTTGTCTATGGATGGAATTTCCATAAGCCGCGATCTGCGACGATTGCAATTTGCCGCCAGAAACTATACGAGGCTGCAAAAACTTCCCTGGGCCGTTGTGGGAGGAGTGATGGCGCTCGTGGGCTCCATGCAGTGGCTGAGCGGAGCTGCGGCGCGAAATCTTACCCTGCCGTGTTTTGTCTTCGCGTACTCATTGTTCTACGAAGTCGTGAGGAAGAGGACAAGCCGGTTTTATGCCGAGAGGTATGGGACTGTTTCGGCCGCGCCGGTGCAAATTTCAGAACTTGCCGGCTTGTTACGAACTATTGGCATCATAGCCATTGGAGTTCTGCAGGTTTTTATCATACCGGCCTACTTTCCTTCCCAGGTGGATACGCTTTGGCTTGTTGTGGGCGCCTGCTTGATTGGAGCTGAATTCCGCAGGGATTTCCTGGTGCACCGCATCGCCGCCGGCATGGTCCTGTTGGGATTAAGCATTGCGCCGGTGCTGCATTGGGCCAGCAGCGAGCAGCTCGCGCACGGCATGGAACTGATTGTAAGCGGTCTAGCGCTGGTGGTTATTGGATTGGGCGACCACTGGATGCTGGTGCACAGCCTGCCGCCCATTGAAGCGGGAGAGAGCCATGGCTAATCTGCCGCAGCAGATCAACGAACTGGACCGGCTGGTCCACGAGCCGGCGCGGCTGGCAATTTTGACCGTGCTTTCCTCCTGCCAGGAGGCGGACTTTGTGTTTTTGCAGCGCGCTACCGGACTTACCAATGGAAATCTGTCCGCGCACTTGAGCAAGCTGGAAGACGCAGGTTTGATCGAGATAACTAAAAGATTCCTGGACAAAAAACCGCAAACGCTCGTCTCGCTCACGGCGATTGGGCGGAGCCAGATTACGCTGCACTGGTACCGGTTGGAAGAGCTGCGCAACACAGCCGTGCAATCAAAGCCGGGGAAGAAAGCTCGCCTGAAACGTTTGGCTCTGAAAACGGCTGAACGATAGATTCTGCTTTCACCCTGCGCCTGCGCAGTTTCATCACTGACCGCCGGATTCTTTGGTAATTGCGGCGTTGTTCTGATCCAACATGATTTCGATCAATCCTTCCGCGTTCGGATGCAGGGTTAGTCCGGTATATCTGTGGATGACGCCCTTGGCATCCGTGAACTGCACCTTGAGCGGGCCACTGTCTGTGATCTTCACCGGGGAAGAAAAAGTTTCACCGGGGGCTAGCTTGTCTTTGCCAAACGTGGCACTGGGATAGTCCACAATGATAGTGGAAAGTGGAGCGGTGCTGGTGTTGACCAGCTTGATTTTCACCATATGGGCGCGGCATCCCGCGAGGAAAGCAAACAGCAACAGCGCGAAACAGACTCTCGCAGTCCTCATTTCTTTTCGATCACGCGCGCGGCCAGCACAGCGCCGTTGCGGTTGTCATGCAGTTTGAGCGGGAACACCAGGATGTTCCAGTTCCAGCGGCTTTTCTTCTTGGGCAGGTGAGGCAGACAGCGAAAGCTGCGGTCCACGTAGGTTTCACGCGTATCGGCCACGGTGCGAATAATTTCTTTCCACTCGGCGCTGAGTTCGGGAAATTCCTCAAAACGGTTCTTGCCGGAAAACCAGGTTCGCTTGCGCTCATAAAGCCGGGCGAAGAATTCATTTACATATTGCCAGACGCCGTCGCGATCAAGGATTTCCAGCACGATGTCATCGCCCATCGCCATGGCGATGCGGGAGTAGAAGAAGTCCCGCGCGTCCACCACCACCGGCTTGCCGCGGCGCTTGGCCTCAAAGGACCGCAACGCGCCCAGCAAGTCATCGACTGAGCTATAGCCTTTGAGCAGGTGCATATCTTCCACGCCGCCGAATTTTCTTTCGAGCGTGGCGGAAAGAATAATGATGGGGACTTCCGGACGCTTGTCGCGCAGAGACTGCGCTACTTCCGTGCCGAACTTGCCCGCGCCCAGGTGATAGTCGAGTACGGCGATGTCGATTTTATCCAGATGCGTCTCAGCTTCTTCAACCGAGGCCGAGCTGATGGCCTCATAGCCGTTGCTGCGCAAAATGGCGGAGCGCAGGATCAGGTTGTCATGCCTG
The DNA here is from genome assembly GCA_020072645.1 of Terriglobia bacterium. Taxonomy (NCBI): domain Bacteria; kingdom Pseudomonadati; phylum Acidobacteriota; class Terriglobia; species Terriglobia bacterium. The sequence continues at coordinate 451,057 of JAIQGK010000001.1, read as the reverse complement.
TCATCCAGCAGGAGCACCTTGATCGGTTTTTTTTCTGGTCGGTCAGCCGTCATTATTCTTTCGTGCCTTTGCCGCGAATGGCCCGCGCCATTTCCGGCAGCTTCATAAATGCGGTTACGCTGCGCAGCCATTGCTTGTGATCAAACGCGGGCGTGCCGCTGACCATTGAGCCGGCTGGAATATCGCCGTGCGTGCCGCTCTGCGCAGTGACGATCACGCCATCGCCAATCTTACAATGCCCGGCCACACCAACCTGGCCGGCAAGGATCACGTTCTTGCCAATCTCCGTTGATCCGGCAAGCCCCACCTGAGCACACAGCATGGAATTTTCCGCAATGACGCAGTTATGCGCCACCTGAGAAAGATTATCGATCTTGGTGTTGCGGCCGATGCGCGTTTCGCCCAGGCTGGCGCGATCCACACATGAGTTCGCCTGAATCTCCACGTTGTCCTCAATTATCACGCGTCCGGTCTGGGGGATCTTGTACCAATTGCCGGAATCGTCCTTGGAGAAGCCGAATCCATCAGAGCCAATGACGACTCCATTATGCAGCAGCACATTGTCACCGATCTCACAGTTTTCGCGAATGGAGACATGCGCGTGCGCGAAAAAGTTCTTGCCAATCTTTACTCCGCGATAGACCACTACCTGCGGCAGCAGGGTGCAGTTTTCGCCGATTTCAACATCGGCCCCGATCACGACACATGCGCCGATCGAAGCGTTGGCGCCGATGCGCGCCGAAGAATCGATGACCGCCGTGGGGTGGATACCGCGTTTTTCCTGCGGCAGGACGTGAAGGAGTTCTACGGCACGAGCATAGGCAAACTGCGGATTCTTTGTCCTCAGAGTTGGCTTTTGCAGCGCGGGGAATTTTTCGTCAACGATCAGAGCGGATGCTTTGCTAGCTTTGGCCAACGGCGCGTACTTGGAACTGACGGCAAAAGTAATCTGGCCGGGAACAGCAGCCTCAATGGAACCGACACTGCTTACTTCAGCGTCGGCATCCGGCGGATCAAGCCTGGCACCCAGCTTGGCCGCGAGTTCTTTGAGCTTCATAACCAATGGGTCCTGAGAAAAACTTACCTAAAGGCGTGATTGTAATGGGAAGAGCGGCAAGGATGGAGCAAAATCGTAATGACCGACCCTTAGGATTCCATAAACAACTTTTCCTGGCGAACATCTTCCGCGCTTTTCTTGTGGGCCTCCGGACGACCAATCACAGCCAGCACATTCAACTCCTGCAGGGCGGTGCGGGGAACGAAGACCCGTTGCGTGTTGCCGCGCGTATCCGGCGGCGTAATAAAAAATCCCTCGGCGCTTACCTGGGTAAGATCGTTGGCCATCAGGCCTTCAAGAACGTCATTGTCAATGAATTTGAGCCGCACCCAAAGTCCATCGGTGCGCGGACGAGTGGTAAAAGTCTTGCGTCCCACGGCGGCGGTGTCACTGAAATCGCGGACAAAGTCCACGCTTTTAACTTCGCCCAGGTCAATCAGCACCACTTTGCCGGAGGGATTCAGCAGTTCCAGCTTGCCCTCAACCACAAAATTCGCGGGTGAAACGTATCCGCTGATGGAATCGCGTCCCATTTTGCGCACGATCACCTTTTTGTGGCTGGAGGCCATAATCCATTGATTCTCGCACTGTTTGCGGGGGCATCAAAGACGTCATCCCACGTTTCCGCGTGATGGGGTAGCCAAAAGGTAACCTTTGTGATAATGTTTCGAGTTTGTTCTAGTCCCTGCGGTAGACGTCTAACTCTTGTATAAAGTGCAACTTACGAAAAACCTGGAGAAGCGGTTAGCCTACCGGCCATAGCCCGGAAGGACAATTGTGTGTTCCTTTAACTGATGGCTGACTTTATTTACCTAATGGAAACCCGGCTTACGCCGGACCAGCAGCGAGCAGTCGCGCTGGTGACCGACGTTGCCCGTGCCCATGAAATGAACATCTACCTGACCGGGGGCGCGGTCCGCGACATTATCAGCGGGTTTATTATCCGCGATCTCGATTTCTCCGTGCAGGGCAACGCGCTCAAGCTGCAGAAAGATTTTGAAAAAGCAGGCGCCGTGCTGGAAGCCAGCGACGAAGGTACGCGCACGCTGATGCTGCTGCTGCCGGGAAATGTCCGCGCGGAGGTCACCAGTGCCCGATCAGAGCGCTATGACAAACCGGGCAAACCCGCCGAGGTCACTCCGGGAACAATCTATGACGACATGCGCCGGCGGGACTTTACCGTCAATGCGATGGCGCTCTCGCTCAACCCGGGTTCACGTGGGCTGCTTACAGACCCTTTCAACGGCGTGGCCGATATTGAAGCCAAGGTGCTGCGCGTCCTGCATAACTACGCATTTTATGAAGAGCCTTCTCGGCTGATTCGCGCCACGCGGCTGATAACCCGCTTCCACTGGACTCTGGAAGAGCGCACCCAGGCACGCTATGACGCGGCCAAAGAAAATAACTACATTGAAAATATTTCTGACCGCACTGTGGGACATGAGATTGAGCAGCTTGCGCATGAAGATAATCCGATCGAAGTTCTGAAGGCACTGGAAAAAGAAGGCTGGCTAAAAGTGCTGGTGCCGCACTTCTCCGTGGCCAAGGTGGATACCGCCGGCATAAACCAGGTTTTCAAGGTCAAGCAGCAGCTACAGGAAGTTGGCGTGAATCCGGACGCCAGTCCCATTGTGATGCACTTCCTTACGCGCAAACTGCCCGATAAAGATATTTCTGCGATGCAAAAGCAGATCGTGAACAAAGGGTTTGTGGAGCGCTGGAAGCATCTGGAAGATGACGCCAAAGATTTTGCCAAGAAGCTGATGGCCAAGGAGCTGGCGCTGCCGTCGGAAACATGGAAATTCCTCATGACGAACCGGCCGGATGCTCTGCTGTTTAATGCCATCACGCCGCGGGCTTCGGCGGTGGAGCAGAGGATCAAGAATTTCCTGACCAAGTGGCCGCTTGTCCGGCAAAAACTGCCGTTCCCTGAAATGGTGGAGATGCGCATTACACCGGAACATCCCGAGTACAAAAAAATCCTGGATGAAGCATTCCTGATGTTGCTGGACGGCAAGCTGCGCTCGCATACGGAAATTGTGAAGTTCCTGGAGCCATATTCTCCACCGGAACCGCCGCCACCGCCACCACCTCCGCGCCGCGGAAGAGCGAAGAAGGAAGCAGCACCAGGAGATCAAGCGCCCAAAAAGCGTGGACGCAAGCCCAAGAACGCATTGGCTGGCGCACCTGCGCCTGCGGCGGCAGCACCCGCGGCTGAAGCTGCAAGCGCCCCGCCTGCGGCGGCTCCTGCAAAGCATGCCGCACCGGCAGGCAAACAGAAAGCTGCTCCCGCACCGGCAGCGGCTGCAAAGAAAGCTGCGCCGACAAAAGCTGCTGCAAAGCCAGCGGCCAAGAAGCCTGCGCCAAAGAAAGCTGCGCCTAAGAAAAAGGCCGCTCCCGCGAAGAAGAAGGGCAAGAAGTAAGCGTTCTTTTTTCAGGGGCTAAAGCCCGGATCATTTGAAGCGCTTTCGGCACGAGTGAACTCGTGCCCTGACACTTGTGATCCTGCATCAGGAGTTTTCCGACCAGAAAACTTCATGCCCTGATACAAGCCAAGCTCATGAAATTCGCAGCAGCATGATGCGACAGTGCCTTAATAATTCCATTTATCATTGCAGCCATGCTGAAACAGAATCGATGGGCAATGGTTGCCGGCGTATTGTGTCTGGCCTCCGCATTCGCCACCGCGCAAGATCAGTCTCCACAGTCCGTACGCAACGCTGTCCGCGAATATCGCCAGCAGCATGAAGCGGAGATAGTACGCAGCTTTGCGCAACTGCTTGCGCTGCCGAACGTCGCCAGTGATACCGCCAACATCACGCGCAATGCCGATGCAATCAGCAAGATGCTGGAGCAGCGCGGCTTTCACACTCAGAAACTTACTGTTGCTGGCACTCCTCCGGTGGTCTATGGCGAACTCAACACTCCAGGCGCGAGACACACATTAATCTTTTACGCGCACTATGACGGCCAGCCGGTGGACAAAGCGCAGTGGGCCAGCGATCCTTGGACGCCAGTGTTACGAGACGGCCCGGTGGATGGCAAGACAATCCCGCTGGAGTCGCTAAAAGGGCCTCTGAATCCGGAGTGGCGAATCTATGCCCGCTCCGCCAGCGACGACAAAACGCCGATTCAGGCCGTGCTTACGGCGACAGATGCGCTGCGCGCCAAGAAGATTCCCATCGGCGTAAATGTAAAAGTGTTTTTTGAAGGCGAGGAAGAGGCAGGGTCGCCGCATCTTGCCGAGGTCTTTCAGCAGTACGGCAGTTTGCTGAAGGGCGACATATGGATTCTGAGCGATGGGCCGGTGAACCAGACGCGGCGCATGCAGCTTTACTTTGGCGCGCGCGGCGTGACTGATCTGGAACTCACGGTGTATGGCCCTGGCCGCGTTCTGCATGACGGCCATTACGGCAACTGGGCCCCGAATCCGGCGGCAGTGCTGGTGGACTTGCTGGCGCACATGCGCGACGCGAACTCGCACATTCTTATTCCAGGATTTTATGATGATGTGCGGGCCTTGACCGCAGCGGAGCGAGCGGCCATCGCGCAGAGCCCTGATGTTGATACGCCGCTGAAGCAGGAGCTTGGACTGGCATGGACTGAGAGCGCAGGCGCTTCCCTGCCCATGGCCATCACGCAGCCGGCGCTGAATATTCGTGGCATCGAAGCTGGGCACGTCGAGGAGAAAGCGCAGAATGCGATTTCCACCACGGCAAAGGCGTCCATCGATTTCCGGCTGGTGCCAAACCAGACCCCAGAGCGGGTGCACGAACTGGTGGAACAGTTCATCACGCAGCAAGGTTTTTATATCGTGCGGCAGACGCCGGACATCGAGACCCGACGCCAGCACGCAAAAGTAATCAAGGTGAGCTGGGGACCGGGATACAAGGCGGCGCGAGTGGCGATGGACGATCCAGCAGTGCAGCCGGTGGTAAGAGCGATGGAGCAGACGGTCGGAAATTCGGTAATCAAGATGCCGCTGCTCGGCGGCAGTATCCCCATGTATCTATTTACTGACGTGCTGAAGACGCCGGTTGTCGGTCTGCCGATTGCCAACCACGACAATAACCAGCACGGCGCGAACGAGAACCTTCGCCTGCAAAACCTGTGGGATGGGATTGAGGTATTCGCCGGAATTTTGTCTGAAGCGGAGAGGAATTGGAAGTAAGCGCCCTTCCCCGGTTCTCAGTTGACCGCAATCAGCGGAACAAGCATCTAACCCCGCATGCCTCGGAACGGACATCGGCTAGGGTTTTTGATCATTGAATCAGAGAGAACAGACGGGCTTTCCACGCGCAAACTGCTGCTGGAATCGGCCAAGCACAACGTGGTGACGGCTTACTCCGGCAAGGAAGGCGTGGAGATGTACAAGCGTTTTCCAAATGTGGACGCGGTCTGCATTGAGGCGGAGCTCCCGGACCTGAAAAGTTCGGCGGTTGCCGAGGGCATACGAAAGCTCAATCCAAAGATTCGCATCGTTGGCCTTTCGCCTCGACTGGCCGCCCGTTGCGAGTGGGCAGATAAGACCATTGACTCCCACGATCCAGGCGCGCTGTTAGAAGTTCTGGTAGAAATGGGCGGGCGCACGGATATTTGACCTGCCTGTCGCGACCACATGCTGTGATCCGCCGAAATGGGCCGCAAAGGTCCTCTTACTTTCGTTACCTTTCGCCTTGCCACGGGCGGGACCACAATATTCCGATGGCGAGCGCAACTACCTACGAATTGCAGTCCAGCACGATCCACGCTATTGCACCCGGGCGCGTGCGCTTTATTGAGCACCAAGGCAAGCGCATCCTTTTTATCAATTACTCGCACTGTGACGGCGCGATGTTGAAAGCCGTGGCGGAAGAAGGACATCGCGTGATTGCGCAGGAACCCCCCAATACCGTGCTCACGCTGAATGACGTGACCGGCACCAGCTTCGACAAGGAATCCGTGGCGGTACTGCAAGCCAAAGTGGCGGACAATGCGCCCTACGTCCGCAAGGCAGCGGTGATCGGCATCAGCGGGTTGCAACGGCTGATTTATGAAGGTGTGCAGGCTTTTACACGGCGACGCCTGCCGGTGTTTGAAAATCGCCGTGAAGCCCTAGCTTGGCTGGCTCAGGAGTAACGTTTCAATCGAAATCTTCACTATAAATACGCAAAACAGTTGTCGGCAGGTGAGTTCTCCTGCTAAAGTTTGAGCGCCAAGACCCCCTTTTAATTACAAAGCTATCTCTTCCAGGAGTAAAACCATGTCGCGAACGATCCGCTTGATGTGTACTTTAGCCCTTTTGGCTGTGACCTGCGCCGCGCAAACCTCGCATAAAAAGCGCGTGGCGGTGCTCGACTTTGATTACGGCACCGTCCAGTCTTATGTGTCCTCTATTTATGGCACCAACCAGGACGTGGGCAAGGGCATTACGGACATGCTAGTGGAAAAGCTGGTAAAGGACGGCAAGTATTCCGTGATCGAGCGCAAAGCCCTGGACAAGATCCTGGCGGAGCAGAACTTCTCCAACAGCGATCGCGCAAACCCGGCGACGGCGCAAAAGATCGGCCAGATACTGGGCGTTGACGCCATTATTATGGGCTCCATCACCAAGTTTGGCCGCGACGATAAGAGTAAAGCGATCGGCGGAGCAGGGTTGTCGTCCCACGGCTTTGGCATTGGCGGCATCAAGCGAAATGAGGCGAAGGCAGTGTGTGCGATTAGCGCGCGCCTGGTGGATACCACCACAGGAGAGATTCTGGCAGCGGTGACTGGTGAAGGCGAGAGTAAACGCTCAGGAACGTCTCTGCTTGGCGCGGGCGGCGGTGGCGGCGGAGCCGGTGGCGGCGTTTTTGATACGCATGCTTCCAACTTCGGCCAGACACTGCTGGGCGAGGCCGTAACGCAGGCCGTGACGCAGGTTGGCAGTGAGTTGGGCACGTCTGCCGCGAATGTTCCCACGCGCAAAGTTGAGGTCAGAGGCGTTGTGGCCGACGTGAGCGGCAATACCCTGATCATCAATGTGGGTAGCAAGACTGGACTGAAGGTCGGCGATGTACTGGAAATTAGCCATGCCGGCCGTCAGATCAAAGATCCCACAACAGGAAAGATCCTGAAGACCATTACCACAAAGATTGGTGAAGGCACCGTGACTGAGATTGATGCCGATTCCGCAACGCTCAACTTCAGCGGAACTGGCGCCAAGGTGGGCGATGTAGCAAAAACGCCGCAGCAGGAATAGTCATCCGCGCAACATTGGATTAGGGGCCTGTTCGTTTACCGGACAGGCCTTTTTTCTGCGCGAATTTTCCATCGCGCCAAGATACCGCACATGTCAGCACGGCTGTACCACTGTGACCGCTCTCACATACGCACAGCATCCAGCTCAGCTATCGTCTGATGGCTACCCCGTTTAGGATTGGGTGGTTGGGAGGAAATCTATGCGGTTCCATACTGGTCCCCGCATTTTTACTTATGCCATCTTTTTCTGCGTCCTTGGATTTTTTGCATTAACCGCCTGCGCCCAGCCGACGCCTGACCCTGCACCATCGCACGTCAGTCGGTCTCTTGCAGCAGAGAATGAGATAGGGTTTTTCGGGACAATTCCAATGGCCAATGCTTCCTATCGGGCAGACGCCGTTGACCGCCAGTTCTACATTTTTGGTATCTCTTACAACCGCCTGCTCGTACATGGCCATTTTTGCGACGTGCGCTGGGTCTCTGAAATCATGCCGGCGGTGGTCCTGAGGGAACCATTCCTGAAAGGCACCAGCATTCCAGTGCTCTCCGCCAACCCTCCTTCTACTTCAACAGGGGTCACCTATGGAATGGGAAGCAATCCCGTTGGCGCACAAGTGATTTTTTTGCCGCAGGGGAAGTGGCAGCCATTCATGGGCGTCCACGGTGGTGTGACGTATTTCACCCGTAACGTTCTTTCGCCTCAGGGCTCCCAATTCAATTTTCTGTTGGATGGACGCGCGGGAATGCGGTATATGCTCAGCGGCAGGCGTTCAGTCTCAATTGCCTATCGCTTCCAGCACATGTCCAATGCCTATACCGCAGTTGATAACCCGGGACTTGATTCGCAGATGATCCAACTCTCGTACAACTTCCCGTTCCACTTCTGGCGAGCGCATTAGATCGTCTTTGGATTAATCCGGTCACGGATGCGGCCCTTATGGCCGCACCCGTTCTGCCCAAGGGCTTCTTGCCCGCATATTCATTCCTCCATCACTGAACTCGCTGCGTGCGCAGCAACTTGCCTACATTGAGTCCAACGTTGAAAGAAAAACTGTTCAAAGCAAACGTCACGCTGCGCGAGTATCCAAATTCCAGGCGAAGCACGCGAGTGGGTTCGAAGCCGAGCCACGCATCTAAGCCGTGCTCGCGCGTAAGGTCGTTTCCGCTTGCGGATGGCTCTCCCGTATTGCCGGGCGGCGGCTGAGCCGGGGCTGGGCCGCCTTCATGTGCTTTCCCATCGCGCGGAACAGCGGCATCAAAGCGATTGAACACCTGCTGGTTGCCGAATGGCACAATCTGGTAGCCGGAACCTCCCAGATAAACGCGATGCACTACCTGAAATTCCGCCCCTTCTTCAAAATGAGCGACTCGGCCCAGGGAGATAAAGTTGCGCGTCACCAATTCAGAGTCGGGAACAGTATTTCCCAATCCTGCCGCTACGAATGGCGTAAAGCGGCCAAAGCGATGGCGGAAACGGTTGTTCCAGTCGATGGTAGCTTTTCCCGAGCTGAAGCCTTTGCTCACGCTGCCTGTAGGAGCGGAAACCGTAAGCGTAGTGCTGTAGTTCACAATGGGGCTGGGCGCATAAGCTTCCACGCCAAAGTACGTATCTCCGGCTCCGGCATCATGGACGCGGGTTTGTCCCGGTGTGCCGCTGGAGTCGTTGGCAAAATAAAGCGGCACGCCCGCAAATATTCCAAGATATCGGTTGAAGTCATACCCCAGTGTCGAATCCAGCTTAAGCAAACTACCGGAAGAATTGACCATGCCGCGGAAATTCTCATATTCATTGAACCCTTTGATTTGCGATGGCGATTGCCCGGCTTGACGACCAGTGTTTTCTCCCGGAGATGAATTGCCGGGATTCTGGCAGAATGCGGGCGATCCAATACCCAAGGCGGCGACAAAGACAAGTGCCCGTACGAGACCTGATTGCATATTTCCACTCCTTGCGCAAAGAGAATTGCGCAGCATCTTTCCACGTAGCGCAGAGCGTCAACTTGCGGCACGCTCAGCAAAGGGAAGAAATGCGGGAAGGGGCAGAGACGCAGATCCGCTGTGCCTCTGCCCTGTGGCTTTGTTATTGGTATTGGCCCGTTATGCGGGAATACCGGGACGCAGCCTACCTGAGCTGCTGGACAAAATCGTTATGGTGCTCGGGCTCAACTTCGTGCTCATTGTCCCGGCCACTGTTCCTATCGCGATTGCGCTCATGGTCGCGGTCTCTGTCTCTCTCGCGCTCCACTTCGCGCTCCCGCTCGCGATCTCTATTGCGAGCCCGGTCTCTATCGCGTTCGCGTTCTCGCTCGCGATCCCTGTTTCTATCTCGATCGCGGTCCCGATCTCTTTCATGATCTCTGTCGCGATGGCCTATGGAGTGTCCGCCGTCTTTGGGTTGTGCAGCGATGGTAAGACTTCCAACGGTGCTGCCGCCGATGGCGAGAATTACAATCCAGACAAATTGCCGTAGTTTCCTCTGCATTACGAACTCCTTCAGCTTTGGATTTTGGGCGATTTGGGCGATTCCTAGGAAAGATGCCCTCCTTCCAAGTGAAGTTTGCTCGCAGAGCAGAAAATAAAATGCGAGTAGGAGAAATTTAATAAAGGAAATAATTCGCCAAAGGAAATAATTCGCCATTGGTTGCGAAAAGTCACTCTGGGCATTCAAGCCAAAATAATTTGTTCCGCTGGACCGAACTGAAGGGTCATACCCTGATGAGGCGCAAGGGTTGATCGGGCGATTTTAATCCTTGCTACTCAAGGGGCCTCAGGGCCAACACCCTGTGGCCCCCAAATTAAAAATTTTCTTTTTTGAAAGCTTCGTCAGGCTGATACTGCCCGGGCGCCGCATGGTGTGTCCAAGTGGCTCACCCACCAGGGGTCCGCTTGCTGCTTGCTCGCCCGGTCTTTGGCCTGGGCGTACTTTTGTCCTTAAGATTAAGGGCCACTGCAGCGCGGATAAGATTCTTCAGCGCCGCCTCATTGATCTTGTCGCCTTCGTGAATGTCGATGGCGCGCCTGACATTCCCCTCAAGGCTGGAATTGAATAGGCGTGAAAGGTCTTGCAACGCAGCACCTTTGGCAAATGTCATCTTGACGATGTTCTTGTACGTTTCTCCGGTACAGACGATGCCGCCGTGGGAAAAGACGGGAGTTCCCATCCACTTCCACTCTTCCACCATCTCAGGATCTGCCTGGTGGATGATTTCGCGCACTTTTGCGAGCGTCTTCCCTCGCCAGTCCCCAAGTTCCCTGATCTTGTTGTCGATTAATGCAGAGGCAGATTCCGCTGGGACAGATTTTTTCATGCAGTTCCAACTCTCGCGCCTAATTTTAGTTGCGCTCACCTTAAGCCTGCATTGTCTATCCGAAAAGAGATACAGTCGCTGTGGCTTCAGATCTTACTTTCCTTTCTTCTCCGTCTTACCTTCCGCGGCCTTTGCGGCGGCCTGTTGAGCCAGTGCGTGGTCCACCACGCGCTGCATATCGAGAATGGGAGCGGGCTTGCCGGTCCAGATCTCAAACTGACGTGCGCCCTGCTGTACAAACATTTCCGCGCCGGAAATCACGTGCATGCCGCGGGCACGGGCCATCTTGATCATTTTGGTTTCCGCCGGGGTATAGACCATTTCAAAAAAATACTTGGCCTTCATCTCCGGCTCGGTAAGCGGCAGCGGATCTTTGTTACCTTCCATGCCGGCTGGAGTGGCATTGATGATCACATCAAATTCCAGCTTCTTCAGCATGGTGCGGTTGATCACTTTGGCTTTGGCTTGCTTGGCAAGCTTTTGTGCCGACGCCGCATTGCGGCTTAGGATGGAGACTTCAGCACCGCGCTCTTTCAATCCAAAAACGGCTGCGCGGGCCGCGCCTCCGGCGCCCAACACAAGGATTCTTGCTCCCTGAAGACGAATGCGCATCTCCAGCGGACGCACAACGCCATTCACGTCAGTATTAAATCCATAGAGGTTCCCATCCTGGCTGCGAACCAGCGTGTTACAGGCGCCCACTTTGGCTGTCCACGGATCGCTCTTATCCAGATGCTTCAGGATGGGCTCTTTGTACGGCATGGTGATGCTGAGGCCGGCGATGGGAATATCCTGCACGCAGGCCGTCAGGTCTTCCAGGGTCTTGGCATGCAGCGCCAGATAAACAGCGTTTACGTTTTCGCGGCGGAATGCGGTGTTCAACATCGCGGGAGAAAGAGAATGGGCCACGGGATCGCCGGCCACGCCATAAACGCGCGTCGCGGCATCAACCTGATCGATCCGATAGACATCGCGCAGCGCCCGGGCCGCTAACTGTCCCGGGCCGGTTTCTTCTCCGGGATTAGCGGCGGCAAAGGTGAACTGGCTGCCGGCACGCACACAGAGCACCCGACTGATCACGCCCTGCTCCCCCATGCAGAGCCCAATCAGCGAATGCGCATGGCTGTACTTTTCCAGGAACTTCATCATCACGACATTGTCATAGAGCGAATTTGCCGTGGTGACGAGCTTGAAGAAGTCGCAGGGATGCTGCTGCATCTTGGCAAAAGTTTCTTCCAGCTTTTTTGTGCCGCGAAAGTCATGGTACGAAAGGATCAAGTGGGCAGATCGGCGCAAGCGATTGAAATCATTAGGCTTGAGCTGCGCGGCGGTTTCGAGTTCAACATCCACCAGATGGCAACCGAGACCGGCGGCTTTTACCAGAATGTCAATCTGCGAGGCTATGGATCCTTTGAATTTGCCTCCGTTGGCCGCGCGGCGGCAGGTGGCCACAATCAGCGCTTCAGGGTGAAACTCCACAAATGTCTTGAGCTTGGGTAGGCCCAGAGACGGATTGGGAAGATAGTCTAACCTGAACTCAATAAAGGGGTTATCCCGGACCGCAAGGTCTGCTTTCTGTACCATTTCCGCCGGGTTGGAAGCGGCAATAGCCACACACACCCGGGGTAGCCGGGCGGGCAGGAACCTTGGTGCGTAACTGGATGATGTTCCATTCATTAGATTTACAAGAGGCTGGCCATCATACGTGAGCAAAAATCACAGATTCAAGCACCGAATGCAAGAAGTGAATAGAACTTCTGTAATTAAGCGTATCTGCTTAGTAAATAAGAGTTTAGTTGAAGTCGCAGGAAAGGCGGTGATATGTTCCACCCGGGACATTGCGCGTCCCGTGGGAGAGCTGTTCTCCTGCAGAGGCGTATGGGGGAGGAAGTATGAAGAATTTCAAGCTGGTGCCGCTGGCGTTGGCGGGGATGGTTTTTTCGAGCCTGGGCTTTTCACAACAGCCCCAACCTGTTCAGCCGCAACCTGCTCAAACACAGCCTGTTCAGACACAGCCTGCTCAGCCGCAACCAGTGCAACCAGCACTGAAAGCACAAGAGCATGCCGCCAATCTGGATGTTGGCAATACGCCTACGCGCAGTGACATGTATTGCTCGGGCTTTCTGTCGAACGAAAAGGTCCCTGACAAAATGTTCGTCGCTGGTGGACACAACAGTCCTGACCAGACGCGATATGCCGGCGCAATCGACACGATTTTTATTCACGGCCAGGGAATGAAAGAAGGCGATCGCTATCAGATTGTCCGGCTGGTGAAAGACAACAATGACTACGAAATATTTCCGGGACAAAAGTCCGCGTTACATAACGCGGGCTTGCCGTATCTCGAATTGGCGATCGTGAAAGTAACGGAGGTGCAGAAGAGCACTGCGGTAGCCACATTTGAGCTCAGCTGTGCCGACGTGATGCCCGGCGACGTTGCCATTCCTCTGGTGGAGCGCGAAGCGCCACCGTTCCGAAAAGTCACTCTGGACCGCTATGCGCCACCCTCTGGAAAGCCCCAGGGGCGCATTGTAATGGCCCAGGAGTTCGATACGTTTCTGGGTTCCAAATATAAGGCGTACCTGAACATCGGAGCGGACAAAGGCCTGAAACCCGGAGACTATCTGCGCGCGACGCGCACGTATTCCTATTCCTACCATGATCCGGTCGCGGGGCTGTCACTCAAGGCCACGGATTATGACGACACGCAAAAAGATCCGCACAGGCTTCCTAGTGGCGAGCTTTCCAGTCTGCCGCGCCGCACTCTGGGGGACATGATCGTTCTTAACGTGCAGCGCAAAAGCGCTACAGCCATGATCCTGACCGCGCTTGAAGACATAACCGTGGGCGACGGGGTTGAAGTGATGGACATAAGCGATGCGCCGGTTCTGGCCCCGATCCAGCCTTCATTCACCAATGCGCCGCAACCGGAAGCCGCAAACGCAACAACGACTCCGCCGAAGATTAACTGTTCAGCTTCACCCACCAGCCTTCGCGCCGGTGAGAGCGCTTCCATCAGCTGTGAGGCCGTAAGTCCCGATAACAGGCCCGTGAATATCACGTATGTCGCCAATGGCGGCAAGCTTTCTTCCAATCGCAACCAGGCCACGCTTGATACCACCGACTCCGGCCCAGGGCCTATCGCGGTCCGCGCTACGGCTTTTGACGACCGGCAGTTGAGTGCATCCACCGTGGTTACTGTGAACGTTGAATCCGCCGCACCTGCCATGCCCACAGCGCAGAAGCTGATGGAACTCGACTACAAGCCAAATAGCGGCTATGTGGACAACCGTTCCAAGGCCGTGCTGGACGATGTCGCTTTAAAGTTGCAGCAGGACCCGAACCTTAACGTAGTGCTCTCTGGCTCTGCCGATGCCGGTGAGCCACGCAGCCTGGGCTTGCAGCGCGCACAGAACGCCATGGCGTACCTGTCCAAGTTTAAGGGGATCGATCCGCAGCGCATCCAGACCAAGGCGGCAACAGAGCCAGGACGCAAAGTGGAAGTCTGGACTCTGCCGGCCGGAGCGACATTGCCGGGAGCAGCGCCTGCTCAACCGCCACAAGGAACTGTTCCTCAGGATCAGCCGGCAGCCACGCAGCCACCTGCGGCAGAGCAACCTCCGGCATCGCAACCGCCGGCAGCTACACCGCCGGCAGATCAGCCTCCGGCAGCAGAACAACCCACGGCGACGCCGCAACCAACGCCGCCGCCTGTGAACTAACTAAGGCAGCTTCAGTGAACGGGGTAGAGGTTGGGCTTTCCCGATGTCGGCGATCTTGCCCCTTCTCCTCCGTGTTCCTTCGTGACCTTGGTGGTTAAAGGTTTTGGGTTTTCTTGCGACCTACTGCCTGCGTCCCTCAGCCAGAGACCCCACCCCCATAGCGCCTTTGTTGATAACAAAAGCCAAACCCCGGCAATAATATACTTGACTAACCAACGTACTTGTAATATCATTTTTCTATGCTTACCGATTCACAGATGGCCGACCTGATTGACATGCTTGTGATTCAGCAGCAGGAAATTGTTGGCCTGAAAGCAAGCGTTTTAGCTCTGTTGAAGATTGCTCAAGAGGCTGGCCTTGAAGACGTTCATACCCGTTTTCAGGGGTATGCCGCAGACCAAGTAACGCAAGCCAATATTCCTGAGATCGTCGAGCTAAACAAAGCACTTCAGACATTGTCTCGTCAATTACGTGCGAAGTCTGTGAATTAGTGGAGTCCATAATGAAACCTAAAACCCTTCAAGAAGCGATTCAACACTTCAGCGATGAACAGGTGTGCATTGATACCGTGGCCGCTCTCCGCTGGCCTGAGGGTGTCATCTGTCCTGCTTGCGGTCACAAAGAGCACTATTACCTCAAGACTCAGAAACGCTGGAAATGCAAAGACTGCAATCGGCAATTCTCCGTCAAGCTGGGAACCATCTTTGAGGATTCTGCTATCCCTTTGAACAAGTGGCTTGTGGCTCTGTGGATGCTTACCAGTTGCCGCAATGGTGTTAGCTCTTACGAAGTTCACCGCGCCATCGGCATTACTCAGAAATCGGCATGGTTTGTTCTGCATCGGCTTCGCTTGGCTCTGCAAGGTAGCGGGATCGTCAAAATTGGTGGCCCTAACTCTGAGGTTGAAGTTGATGAGACTTTCATCGGTGGCAAAGCGCGCAACATGCACGCTGCTGCCCGTAGGCGCAAAGGCGTGAAAGATGCCGGAGCAAAAACCATTGTTATCGGTGTTCTTGAGCGTGGTGGAAAAGTTCATGCGAAAGTTGCTTCAAACCGCAAAAAGGAATCAATCGAAGCTGTAATTTTCCCCTCTGTTGAAAAGGGTGCGACTGTCTACACCGATGAATTTCCAGCCTACAAGTTTGTGACTGCTGAATACGAGCACAAGGTAATCAATCATCTGGAAAAGTATGTCGATGGAAATATTCACACTAACGGAATCGAAAATTTTTGGTCACTGTTGAAGCGCGGCCTGAGTGGAACTTATGTTGCGGTCGAACCCTTCCACCTTTTCCGCTATGTCGATGAACAGGCGTTTCGCTTCAATCACAGAATTTCCGCTGATAACAAGCCAATGAAAGACGGCGAGAGATTTGAAATTGCCCTTTCGCACGTTGCCGGGAAACGACTAACTTTTGCTCAGGTCACTGGCAAGGTGGAAGAAACGCCCTTCTAATCGGTTTCGCTTGAAGCGCGGGAAACGCCCGAAGTCTTAGGGCGTTTTTTCTTTTTGCGCTGCTCCTGGTATTCCTTTTCCCTGCGCTGTAATTCAGATCGCGGAACGGTGAGGATGGTCCTCAGACTGTTTTCAAAAACTGTGTATTCACTGGGCGTTTTTGGGTTAGACTTCATATCCCAATAATAATCCTTCCCCTCAAGCGAGAATCAAGATGAAAGAACCAGAATATTTGTGGTTGAAATGCAAAGTCTGTAAAAAATTACATCGAAGTGGGCCGGTTATTGCTGGCCCCGGCCCACTTGTAAATTTCCCGAAGCTTGGCAAGACTGAGTGTCCTGACAATCCGGGGCAATTTGCTGAATATGATTCCGAAGACTGGATACAAGCGACTGAGTCAGAGATTGATAAGCTTGGAGGCTAATGTCTTTCGTGACATGCGGTTCTTTGAATCGCCAAATCCCATCCGAACCAAGCCACATCCATGTATCTTCTTTAAGTTTGATGATTTCTTGCATTTGAGCACAACTCCATGCGATGATTCGCTTGGAGCGCAAACCGTTTTCAAAAGTCCCGACTGGCATCGGGGCTTTTCCTTTTTTGTATAGTAACAGCTCTGTCAAATATTCTTGAGCAATTCACTCATGCTCACACCAAGGCCAGTCGCCAGCATGTCGATAACCCGCAAGCAAGGTTCCTTTTTCGCGTTTTCCAAGTCAGATAGATAAGTGGTTTCAATTCCGGCTTTTTCGGCTAGCGTCACCTGAGTAATTTTCTTTGCGTTCCGAACAGCCTTTAAACGCTCTGCAAATCTTTCGACAATATCAGTTGGCATTCATACAGAATCGTCCTTATTGCTAAAAAGCGTGTAATGCTATAGCATAAGTTCCCTTAGCGGTAAACGAGAGGACAAGCCATGGCATCACCCAAACTTACCAGCCGTGAACGGGCAGAGGTTTACCGTCTGATTTTCCTGCTGAATCGCTCGTTTGATTTCATAGTCCAGCACCTTGACGCGATACAGAAAACCGGACTGTTTAAATCCAAAGTCGCAAAGCTGTATCCCCGCTTCACGCAAGAACTGCAAGCTGAATTTAACCAGCAGGTTCTTGAAGACCTGCACCAGATCGAGCTTGACGATTGGAACGAATACGGAAAATCACGGCAGAAATACGAAAAGCATCTCCGCGATCCCAATGACGTTTTCATTCAAGCGGAAGAACGTAGAAAGCAGCTTGCCAAACAGCGCAAAAAGTCCAAGCGAGAATAATTCATGTGGGCGAGTTGTTATAAATATCCAATATTCCCCATGTTCAAATCCGTTGGTTTTACTTTCACATCAAGAATAAGATGGACATCATTTACATCTCTATTCGGCTGTAGAAGTAAATCTGTTGTTACTGAAACGTGATCGATAAATTTATCGTCTTCAAGCAGACAAAAAAAAGGGTTCTCATCTTCCGTAGGCTCCCCGAAACATTCAGCATTATTTTGGGGACGGCGCAAAGCATCAAAAAGAGTCTTTAACCTGTTATCTATATCGCCAGACTGGATGAGCGTTATTCCGGGTTGGTCATACCGCAGAAACAGAATATCTATCGCGCAAGCCAACTCCTTTTCGCCAGTCACAAGGGGAGCGCAATTATAAGACCCGATGGTAAATTTATTGGCCAAGTATTCAAGATACAATCCGTCGCCAACCACATATGCACCTTGCGGATTCTGGGGAAAATGAGCAGCCACATCAACCAAGTGACGATTTACTGTCCATAGCCTTTTTAATTGTTTGTGGAACTCTCGTCTTACGTTGTGTTTATGCTGGCCGCGAGTGTCGTTCCTACTCGCACCAAGCAATAGACCGTCATATATCAACCTGAATTGCACGCAGCCCTCCCATGAGATAAAAGGATCAGATTTTATGACCCTCAGGGTCGAATGCGGCAGTATGGGCTTAATCGCCATGGTTAGTCAAGTATATTATTGCCCAAACCCCAATTCGACCGAGCGGTGACCGAACGGTCGAAAGCCCTTTTCTCCGTTTTTCAGGGCCCCAATCGCGGTCAATTTTGGCCCTGTTTTCTCGTTCCATGTGTCCGGTCGGCAGAGGGTCGCAACTAAGCACGTTCTAAGCGCCAACTGTCAAGCAGCGGATCTTTCCGGCTAATTGCTAGTTGCTAATCACTAATTGCTTATTTGTCAAAGATCTTCTTTAGAGGACCTCACACCCTGAGGCGCTGCCGGAGTATAGCTATTTTATTCGCCCGAATCAATTGCGAATCAGTTCATCGTTCTTTATATGAAATGTAAGAATTTGGCCGCAACTCATGCGCCGAGTTCCTTCTGACTTCTGCTCGAACGTCAATCTTTCAAACGCCCATTTTTCGTTAGCCAGGAATCGGTACATCGGCCAAAAAATTCGAGCTGGAGAACGGGCGGGCACACCTTCAAAAAACCCGTGACGGTAAAATATGCTTGGTAGCTGAAGATCTCTTCGAGGATTTTGCGCGTGCCTGCCGGTCAGTCCCCGAGTCTGTCACGGAGCAATCTTGGACATCACAGTGCGTTGCATTTACTGCAAAACGGCAGACTCACTGAAGTTTACGAGCGTGGAGCATGTCTTCCCGCGGAGTTTCGGAGTGTTTGGCTCTAAAACACCCACCCTGAAAGGCTGTGTTTGGCGATGAATGCAATCAATATTTTAAGACACACCTCAATCAGCTCTTCGCGCGAGAAAGTCTAGAAGGGAATCACTCGCTACAACAAGGGCATCTTCTCGCGAGAGTCGCGAGTGCAGAAGCAATTGGTGATCTCTATCCCCGAAACTCCTGAAATGGTTGAGGACTTCCTTTGCACCCCTTAGCCGTGTTATCGAAAGCAAGAAGTCCGCGCCACGATGGCAACAACAAAACACTACTTTGAGGTACTCAAGTTGTGGCGTTATTTCTTCTGCTCCGCAGGTAATTTGAGCTCTGGTAATACCCACGCACTGTTTGCCGGCTTTGGACGCACGCCCGTAGGCGGCGGCTGCAGAATCTGTTCAGCGCGCACCGGTCCCACTGCGACTCTGAGTGCCTGCGCAACCAGTTGGTGTTGTAGCAGAAGCGCTCTGTTTGCGATTCTTGCACCCGGGCTCATAATTCGTGGCTCGGTTTTGCTCAGGGCCCGGCTCCGCCTCACCCCCGGAGTTGATGTTCGCGGTACCGGAGTTGCAGTCACAGCAAGCGGCCTGCCAGCGTTGGCTAGATTGAAGCGCGCAAATTGCGTGGGCGAATTCTCAAAAGATTTGCGGCTGATATAGAAGGCATGGTTCACCACAAGTGTTGCCTCAGCTGGTGGATGCTGATACGCATCCTCAAATTTTTGCCATTCTGCCGGGGAAAGCTTGGCTTTGATGGGACCCAGGTAATCGTCGCGATCCGCGAATACAGACTGGGCTTTAGGCCGGACGAGGATGATTGCCTTCTTATTTTGCGTGGGGCTGGGAGTCGGTTTTATCGGCTCGACTCTTGTAGCGGCCAGCGAGCCAACTTGCGATTTACCGGTAAGAGTGCGATCGGCCAAGCCGGCATGATTGATGGTGAGTTCGCCCCACATCAGCGGTGAAGCCACACCGAAAGTTGTGCTCTGGGGCGAGGGTAGATGAATGGTTACCAGCAAACCGTCTGGATATGTAGTCGCACTCCACCAGCCTCCCTGGCCGCGCTCCTTGATGTTGGAATTCGCAATCGTAGGCTTTTGCGCAGCCGGGAGCGGTAGAAGGAACTGCATGGTAGTAGTGCTGGAAAACTGGTGAAGGTCCTGGCTGCAGCCACCCTCATCCCCCTCTGGACGCGCAAAGAAGACCCAGAAATCACTGGTAGAGGTGGAATGGCTGGGAATGCGCGCCATTAACCCGAGCACCGGATGCAATTCAGCATGAGCGCCATGTTTGTTATCCATTCCTATAAGGCCTGTAACAATCGCGTCGGCGCCATCAATCATCCCTTTGGCCGCAGCCCAGGAACTGTCTCCATCCACAGTCTGGTGAAATGAGCTCCACCAGGGGGTATCAAAGTAGTCGATGGTTTCGTCGCTGTCGAACTCCAGGCCCAGGCTGCGGCGGGGATCCTGACCGGAGAAAGCATCGTTGCCAACGGTCGCAGAAGCTTGATCGGCCCGCTGCAGCGTCATGTCGTAATCATCATCACCCAAACCGCTGGGAACAGGGTTGGAATGGTCCGTGAAAAAGAGCTTTCCCGTATACGTCGCCAATCCCCAGTTGATGTGCCCGTGAACCGCACCCGCGACTCCACCCGAGGCCTGG
The DNA here is from genome assembly GCA_020072645.1 of Terriglobia bacterium. Classification (NCBI taxonomy): domain Bacteria; kingdom Pseudomonadati; phylum Acidobacteriota; class Terriglobia; species Terriglobia bacterium. The sequence goes on along the minus strand of JAIQGK010000001.1, from coordinate 430,992 downwards.
CACACGGTCCAGAAGGCCGGATCGCTCCATACACTTGGTTCGTCCACTGTAGGGCTCTGCGTTGTGCAGGATGGATTTCCGAGCTGAAGATTGTCACCTTCATCGTGAAAGTTATTGCACAGCTGCCCTGCATCTGGGACGCGGCCATTGGTTGTGCCATCGGAATTGACCTGCATGCCCCAGTCGGGATTCAGTGGGAGCACATTGTCATCCACCGCGCTCCACCACAGATCCATGGGAGCTTTCGGTAGCTGCGGCACGGGCGCGGGACCGTTGCCGGATGGATGCGTGATTGTGAGCTGTATAAAGGCATCGTCGAGGTTTTGGCATTGGTTCTCAGTTCCATCATCGTGATCGTAGTAACCATTGTCATCATAATTGTCGTCGTCGTATCCCAGCTCGAGAACGAACAGATTTGGATCGGCTCCCGGTGGGGCAGGCAGAACGACAACAGGAGAATTTGCAATCACGCCTTTAATGGGTTGCAGACCTATGGTCGCTGAAGCTATTCGAATCCGGCCATGGTACAGGCGGTCGCTGTTGTCACCGCTGGGATCCACATATCGCTTCCAGGTCTTTCCTGCTCCTCCGGTTTGCACGCAGCCTCCTGCGGCTACCTCAACTGTATCGCCGGGAATAAATGTCACCGTGGGATACAGGGTAGAGCGCTGCGTGACTACTGGGCGTTCAATCCGCACCTCCACAACATGGCCGTTATCCGAAATGACAGGATCATCGGCGCAGGCTGGCGTTACGACAAAAACGAAAGCCATCAGCGCGCTGAAAACCACAAATAGCCGAAGTGGCGTTATTCTTTTGCTTGTTGGTTGTTGCCACAGTTGTGTGCCATGCATGTGTGTTTTCTCCGAACGAGGTTTTTTGATCAAGCATTCTAACCAGGCACCTGAATTCCTTACATCCGGAACAATTTAAGAAGCTAAATCGTATCACGATCTTTTTGGGAAACTGTCGCGATTGCGAGCGCACTGCGCAGCGTTGACAACACCCCTTCTGCAGCCACTTTCTGGTTTCGTGAATGGTATTCGGTTCAGCTTTGACAGGCCGACACCAGGCGTCGCCTGTCCTTGGGGTTACCCTCGGATTTGAACTACCCTTGCCGACATAGATAATCGCGGCTCGTATTGCGAAAGCTAAGATTGCGAAGCCCACGACCTCAAGCTCCGTAGCAGACGGGGCCGGCCAACCACGGGCGTATTTAACGATGGAAAGCGCTCGAAGTGAACAAGTCTTCCAGGGTGTTCGCGTGCTGATCGGCCTAACTTGGCCGTCTTCCGGCGAAAATTCCCAAAATGGGTCGCCCCAATCACTTTTCTCCAACATTCATGGGCTTTTCAACTCACCTTCACATTTCTTCTCTAATCTCTTCTCGGCAATGCTTCGCTCCGAATCGAAAGGATGAAGAGCGGGCGTTGATACACCAAGAAAGGAAAGTGAATCCATGAAGCTGGTACGAATCCTCATGCAGTTAGGCTTGTTTTTTACGATATTCGGCGCTTGCCTTCCGTCGGCAGCACAAACCGGAAACATCAAGACGGTGTGGATCATCCTGATGGAGAACCACAACTGGTCGCAGATCAAAGGCAGCAGCAGCGCGCCTTACATCAACAACACGCTTCTGCCCATGGCGTCCCACGCAGAACAGTATTTCAATCCGCCTAACATCCATCCCAGCCTGCCTAACTATCTTTGGCTGGAAGCGGGCACGAACTTTGGCGTGCTGGACGATAACGCGCCCAGTTCACACCACTTCAGCACCACGCAGCATCTGGTGACCTTGCTGCAAAACAAGGCGGTTTCATGGAAGACCTACCAGGAAAGTATTTCCGGCACCACCTGTCCGCTCACCAGCAGCGGAGAGTATGCGGTAAAGCACAATCCTGTTGTCTATTTTGATGATGTTACCAACACGCTCGATCCCAACTCGGCCGAGTGCATCAACCACGTGCGGCCTTTTACCGAGTTTGCCTCCGACCTGGCCAACAACAACGTGGCTGCCTATAACTTCATCACTCCCAACCTGTGCGATGACATGCATGATAGCTGCAAGCCTACGCGCAACCCGGTGAAGCAGGGCGATACCTGGCTCTCCCAGAATATTCCCACGATTTTGAATTCGGCGGCATACAAGGCGGGCGGCGCCATCTTTATTACATGGGATGAAGCCGCTACCGGCGACGGACCAATCGGCATGATCGTGCTCTCGCCGTTCGCGAAGGGTGCGGGCTACTCCAATAGCATCCACTATACGCACGGCTCCACGCTGCGCACGTTTGAAGAGATCTTCGGCGTCACGCCGCTGCTGGGCGATGCCGCCAACCAGACTGACCTCAGCGATTTGTTTGCCGTCTTCCCGTAATCAGAAATCCAGCCGCAAAACGGCGTGTGCCCATCCTTTCCGCGTTCTTTGCGGAAGGGTGGGACCGCCTCGCGTGGAGATATGCTATGGATCGCAGGCGCCCTCGCCTGCGACTATTTTCGGTTCTCAACAAAACATCGGGGTCGCCATTGAGATCTATGGCACAGGCACTCCTGCCTGTGCCTGCATCCTCTTGCAAGCCTATTAAGCATAGGCAAGTGCCTGTGTCACAAAAACAGGTTTTGTTTTCGTCCACCGGTGGTTTACCCTTCCGGGCATGACATCTCGGCTCCTGTTTCGCCTGCTTGGACTTCTTCTGCTCGTCGCGCCGTTTCTTACCGCTCAACAAAACATGGAAATGGCCGGCCCTGACATTGTGATCCACGGCGGCCGCATCATCGATGGCACGGGCAATCCGTGGTATGAAAGCGATATAGCCATTACCGATGGCCGCATTGTCGCCATTGGGAAGATGCCTGGCGGAATCGCCAAGCGCGTGATCGAAGCGAACGGCATGGTGGTTGCGCCTGGATTTATTGACATGCTGGGCCAGTCGGAGACGGCGTTGCTTATCGACAATCGTTCTTTGAGCAAGCTGGCGCAGGGCATTACTTCGGAGATCACGGGCGAAGGCGGCTCCATTGCGCCGCAGAATGCAATTACGATTGCGGCGGCGCAGCCATCTCTCGATCCATATCATTTGAAGATTGACTGGACGACGCTGGACCAATACTGGCAGCGGCTGGCGAAGAAAGGCACGCCGATCAACATTGGCACGTATGTAGGCGCGGCGCAGGTTCGCGAGGCGGTGCTGGGCGACGTGAATCGCGCGCCGACTCCGGAAGAGATGGAAAAGATGAAGGCGCTGGTTGAGCAGGCCATGCAGCAGGGAGCGCTGGGTATTTCCACGGCACTGATCTATCCGCCGGGACATTACGCAAAGACAGAAGAGCTGATTGAGCTGGCCAAAGTGGCCGCGCGCTACGGCGGAATTTACGCCACGCACATGCGCAGTGAAGGACAGAATGAGGTGGCCGCCGTCCGCGAGGCGTTGCGCATTGGCGAGGAAGCTCATCTGCCAGTGGAAATATTTCATTTAAAGGTCAGCGGCAAGTCTCGCGCGGGAAAGATGATTGACATCGTGCGAATGATCCAGCAGGCGCGTGATCGCGGCCAGGACGTGACCGCCGATATGTATCCGTATCTGGCCGGCGCCACTGCGCTCGCTTCCAGCCTGCCGCCGTGGGTGGCCGATGGCGGCATGGACAAGTTGCTTGAGCGTCTGCATGATCCAGCGGTGCGCCAACGGATCAAGACGGAAATGTCCGCCACAGGCGAGCGCACATGGGAGAATCTTTATCTGGATTCCGGCGGAGCGCCGGGCGTGATGGTTGCGTCCGTGGTGAACCCCGACTTGAAGCAGTACACCGGCAAGACGGTGGCGGAGATTGCACAAGCGCAAAAGGTCGCGGGCGGCAATTCCGCGCAGCATAGTAAAGACCCGCTGGATGCGCTGATGGATTTCGTGCTGGCTGATAAAGGGCTCTCCGGCGCGCTCTATTTCATTGCCAGTGAAGAAGACCTGCAAACCGGATTGCGGCAGCCGTGGACCAGCATCGGCCTGGACGCGAATGAACTCTCGCTCGATGGGCCGCTGTTTGAGCCGCATACCCATCCCCGCTCTTTCGGCAGCATGCCGCGGTTCCTGGGACATTACGTACGCGATCTGCAATTGATGCCGCTGGAACAGGCGATCCGCAAGATCACTTCCCTGCCCGCGCAGCGCGAGCACCTGACCGGTCGCGGCCTGGTCAAGGAAGGCTTCTTTGCCGACATCACAATCTTTGATCCCGACAACATCATCGACAAAGCGACGTACACTCAGCCTGCGCAGTTGGCGGAGGGAGTGAAGTACGTAATCGTGAACGGAGAGGTAGCATTCGAAAATGGAAAGGCCACCGGAGCCATGGCGGGCAAGCCGCTGAAGGGACAAGGAGTGAGGTAACAAACCATCTCGACCGGGATATTTCGCAATCAGCGCTCACAAAAAATTAAAGCGAGATTAAAGCGCACCCTGCAAACTCCTGCAGGTTGGCCGTTATCATTCCAGGTCTTTTTAACAATTATTTACAAAATCAAGTGTTGTAACCCTCTGATTTAACGTCAAATAGAATAGCTGGAGCAGAAAGCCCAGATCGGCACATTCCTAGCGGTACCGGCCCCCGCCGGCAACCGGCAATTGCTGAAAAGTAGAAGTCTGTTAGGATTTCAGATTTCCAAGATCCTGCCCCTGAGAGGACAGATGTCAAAACCTTTACGCCATAAACTGGCCGTCCGTGCACTGATGTGCGCATGCTTCGCTATATTTCTGGGCGGCTGCGGCCATACCAGCGCCGACTCCAAACAGAAAGGCGGCGGAGGCAAAGGCGGCCGTGGTGGCGGCGCGCAAATGACAATTCCTGTCGCAGTGGCCAAAGCCGAGGTCCGCGATCTGCCCATTATGCTGAATGGGCTGGGATCGGTAGACGCCTTCAACACGGTGGCGGTCAAAAGCCGGATTGATGGCCAGTTAATAAAAGTAAACGTCAAAGAAGGCCAGGAAGTAAAACAGGGCGAACTGCTGGCGGAGATTGATCCGCGCCCTTACGAAGTGCAGCTCAGCCAGGCGCAGGCGACCCTGTTCAAAGACCAGGCGGCGCTGAAAGATGCCCGGCTGAACCTTGAGCGATTTCAGCAGCTCTATAAAGATGGCGTAATTCCCAAACAGCAGTTCGATACACAAGGTTCGCTTGACGCCCAGCTTGATGGCGCGGTTCGGGCCGACCAGGCTCAGGTGGATTCGGTAAAGCTGAATCTGGTATACACGCGCATCACCGCGCCGGTGAGCGGACGGATCGGCCTTCGCCAGATTGATGTGGGCAATATCGTCCACGCATCTGATCCCAATGGCCTGCTGGTGATCACGCAATTACAGCCGATCGCGGTGATCTTTAGCCTGCCGCAGGACAACCTGCAGGCGGTTTCACAGCACATGAACAAAGGCAGGCTCCCCGTGGATGCCTACAGCCGCGATGATCAGACCAAGATTGCCACGGGCTTCCTGACGACCATTGACAACCAGATTGATGTCACCACCGGAACGGGAAAGCTGAAAGCGGTGTTTGAAAATCGCGACCGCTCACTGTGGCCGAATCAATTCGTGAATATCCATCTGCTGCTTGAAGTGAAGAAGAACAATATCGTCGTTCCGTCGGCGGCAATTCAGCGTGGGCCGCAGGGGACTTACGTATTCGTGGTAAAGCCGGACAACACGGCGGAGATGCGTAATGTGGCAGTATCGATCAGCCAGGGAAATTCAACCGCGATCTCACAAGGTCTAAAGCCCGGAGAAGTAGTTGTGACCGACGGACAAGACAAGCTGCAGCCCGGTACAAAGGTTGCAATTCGCGGTCCCGGCGCAGGGGACCAAAACCGCGGCCAAGCAAGCGGCGGCCAGGCAAGCGAAGGCCAAACGCAATAAGTACGCACGTTGGCGCGTACGGTCGAAAAAAAGATAATCGAGAAGAAACGGCGTTTGAAAACACATCATGCCTAACGGCGGCCCATCAAAATTATTTATTCTGCGTCCGGTAGCAACGTCGCTGCTGATGATCGGATTGCTTCTGGTGGGCGTGGTTGCGTACCTGCAACTTCCAGTTTCTGCCCTTCCCCAGGTGGACTACCCCACAATTCAAGTCATCACTTTTTATCCCGGCGCCGGACCGGAGGTGATGGCTTCATCCGTAACGGCGCCGATGGAGCGGCAGTTTGGCCAGGTCCCGGGACTGAGCCAGATGACTTCAACCAGCTCTTTTGGCAGCTCAGTCATCACGCTGCAATTCAATCTGGAACAGAGCATTGACATTGCGGAGCAGGAAGTGCAGGCCGCCATCAACGCTGCCACTACGTTCCTGCCGCGCGACCTGCCCAATCCGCCGATTTACAGCAAGGTCAATCCGGCGGACGCGCCCATTCTTACTCTGGCCCTGACTTCAGACAGCTTGCCGCTTTCAAAAGTTGAAGACTTGGCGGACACCACGCTGGCGCAGAAAATTTCTCAGCTCACCGGCGTGGGCCTGGTTTCCATCAGCGGCGGGCAGAAGCCGGCCGTACGCATACAGGCCAATCCCACGGCGCTGGCGTCGTACGGCTTAAGTCTGGAGGATCTGCGCACGGTGTTGGGACAAGCCAACGTCGATCAAGCCAAGGGCATTCTGGAAAATCAGCGGCAGGCCTTCACCATCGCAACCAATGACCAGTTGCTTTCCGGCAATGAATATAAAGATGTCATCGTTGCCTATCGCAATGGCGCTCCGGTGCGCCTGCGCGACGTGGCAAACATCATTGACGGCGCGGAAAACGCAAAGCAGGCCGCGTGGATGGGAACCACCCAAAACGGTCAGTCCATGCTTTCGCCGGCGGTGATTGTCAACATACAGCGCCAGCCCGGGGCCAACATCATCAGCGTGGTGGACCGCATCAAGAAAGTGCTGCCGCAACTCCAGGCAGGGCTGCCGAGTTCAGTGAAGGTTGCGATCCTCACTGACCGGACTGAAACCATCCGCGCGTCAGTAAAAGATGTTGAGTTTGAAATGATGCTCACCATCTGCCTGGTAGTGATGGTGATCTTTCTTTTCTTGAGAAATCTTTCAGCCACCATCATTCCCGCCGTCGCGGTGCCGCTTTCGATTGTTGGCACGTTTGCCGTGATGTACCTGCTGGGCTACAGCCTGGACAATCTCTCACTCATGGCGTTGACGATCTCTACCGGCTTTGTGGTGGACGACGCCATTGTGATGATCGAAAACATCGATCGCTTCCTGGAAGAAGGCCACTCGCCGATGGAAGCCGCGCTCCAGGGCGCCGGCCAAATTGGATTTACGATTATTTCGCTGACGGTTTCACTCATTGCCGTTTTGATTCCACTGCTGTTCATGGGCGACATTGTGGGCAGGCTCTTCCGCGAATTTGCCGTAACGCTGGCTGTGACAATCGTGATCTCTGCGCTGGTTTCTCTAACGCTCACGCCGATGATGGCGGCGCGGCTGCTAAAAAATCCCAAAACCGTCAAGCATGGCCGCGTTTACCAAGCCACCGAACGCGCCTACGAGCGCGTGATTGAGTGGTACGGAACAACTTTGCGGTGGGTGCTGAAACATCAGACCATTACGCTGCTGGCGACTGTGGCGGCACTGGCCCTGACATTGTATTTATACGTGATCGTGCCCAAAGGATTTTTCCCTGTGCAGGATACGGGCGTGATTCTGGGCATTTCAGAAGGGCCGGAAAATGTATCGTTCGCTTCCATGTCTGAACGCCAGCAGAAGTTGGCCAAAGTGATCCTTGAAGATCCTGACGTAGCCAGCCTGTCATCCTTTATCGGCATTGATGGCACCAATACCACGCAGAACAGCGGACGCATACAGATCAACCTGAAGCCGCATGAAGACCGCAGCGACACCGCTTCAGATATCATCCGACGGCTGCAACCGGAACTGGCCAAGGTAGAAGGCATCACCTTATATATGCAGCCGGTGCAGGACCTGACGGTGGAAGATCGCGTCAGCCGCACGCAGTTTCAGTACTCGCTGGAAGATGCCGACGCGAATGAGCTGAACGACTGGTCAAAGCGCATATTAGATAAGTTGCGCACGCTGCCGGAACTGCGCGATGTGGCCAGCGACCAGCAAACCGGCGGACTCAAAGCTGATTTGGTTATTGATCGCGACACTGCGGCGCGGTTTGGAATCCTGCCGCAGAACATTGATGACACGCTCTATGACGCATTCGGCCAGCGGCAGGTGTCTACAATCTTCACCCAGCTCAATCAGTATCATGTGGTCCTTGAAGTCGGACAGCAATTCCAGAATGATCCCAGCGATCTAAGCAGTATTTACGTTAAGTCCTCCACCGGGCAGCAGGTACCACTTTCAACGTTCAGCCACTTCGTTACATCGCCGGCGCCACTGGCAATCAATCATCAGGGACAATTTCCGGTGGTGACGATCTCATTCAATCTTGCGCCAGGAGAATCGCTGGGCAGAGCGACCAAGGCCATCGCACAGGCTGAGCAGGAAATGGGAATGCCAGTCAGCATTCATCCCAGCTTTCAGGGAACGGCGGCGGCGTTCCAGAACTCTCTGGCTTCAGAGCCGTGGCTGATTCTGGCCGCGCTGATCACGGTCTACATTGTGCTGGGCGTCCTATACGAGAGCTACATCCATCCGGTGACAATTCTTTCCACGCTGCCCTCTGCGGGCGTCGGCGCGATTCTGGCGATGATTATCACCCGCAATGACCTGACTGTGGTGGCGCTGATAGGAATCATTTTGTTGATCGGCATTGTGAAAAAGAACGCCATCATGATGATTGACTTTGCGCTGGACGCCGAGCGCAAGGAGGGCAAACCGCCGGAAGAAGCCATCTATCAGGCCAGCTTGCTGCGCTTCCGCCCGATCATGATGACCACCATGGCCGCGCTGCTGGGCGCTGTGCCGCTGGCGTTTGGACGCGGCACGGGATCAGAGCTGCGGCATCCGCTGGGCATCACCATCATCGGCGGACTGCTGCTGAGCCAGGCCTTTACGCTCTATACCACGCCGGTGATCTATATCTGGTTTGACAAGCTGGCGAGCAGATTCTCAAAGTTCCAGTTGGGTAATGAAATCACGCCGCAGGAAGAACCGACCGGGGCGGATTGAGATTTTGTGTAATCCCGAGCGAGGCGAGGGAACGCTACTGTAAAAACAATTTGTCCTATGACGATGATCAGCAAAACAACGCGAAGGATCGATAGCTCCTGGCAGGGATCTCATATGTTTCAAGATTGGTGTGAACAGAGAGTAGGGATCCCTGGCTCCGCTCGGGATGGGGACAGATGAACATATCCGCACCATTTATCCGGCGGCCCGTAGCCACGTCATTGCTGGCGATGGGACTTTTGATGGCGGGGATCCTGGCGTATTTCCGCCTCCCAGTCGCGCCGATTCCGCAGGTTGAATATCCCGTGATCAGCGTGAATGCTGGGTTGCCGGGCGCAAGTCCGGAGACCATGGCATCGTCCGTGGCTACGCCGTTGGAGCGCCAGTTTGGGCGCATTGCCGGCGTGAACCAGATGACATCTACAAGCCAGCTCGGCTCTACGGGCATCACGATGCAGTTCGATCTCTCGCGTAACATCGACGCGGCGGCGCGGGACGTGCAGGCAGCCATCAATGCGGCTCTGGGACAACTGCCGGCCAACTTGCCCACGCGTCCGAACTGGCGCAAGGTGAACCCCGCCGACGCGCCGATCATGATTCTTTCGCTTACTTCAGAGAGCATCACCAAGCCGCGCATGTATGACGTGGCTGATTCCGTTCTGGCGCAGAAGCTTTCACAGGTGCCGGGCATCGGACAGGTATTTGTGGGCGGCGGCGCAAGGCCGGCAGTGCGGGCGGAGGTGAATCCCACGCTGTTGAACAAGCTGGGTGTGGGCGTGGAGCAGGTGCGCGCGGCGCTGGGCGCGGCGAATGCGAACCGTCCGAAAGGTGAGTTCGCCGGGGCCGTGAACGCGTGGCAGATCACGGCCAACGATCAGCTCTTTAAAGCTGAAGACTATAAAAAGATTATCGTCGCCAAAAATACTACAGGCGGCGTGGTGCGGTTGCAGGATGTTGCCGATGTGCAGGATTCGGTGGAAGACATCCGCAATACCGGAATAGCGAATGGCAAGCCGGCGGTGCTGATGATCGTGTTTCGGCAGCCGGGCGCCAACATTATTCAAGCAGTGGACCACGTGAAGGAGCTGATCCCGGAGCTGCAAGCGTCGATCCCCGCAGGCATCAAGCTGGAAGTGGCGCTGGACCGGACGACGACGATTCGCGCGTCCGTGGCCGATATCCAGATCACCCTGCTAATTTCCATTGTGCTGGTGGTGCTGGTAGTTTTTGTTTTTCTGCGCAACCTGCGCGCCACGTTTATTCCCAGCGTGGCCGTGCCGCTTTCGCTGATCGGCACTTTTGGCGTGATGTACCTCCTGGATTACAGCGTGGACAACCTCTCGCTGATGGCGCTGGCCATTTCCACCGGCTTTGTAGTGGACGATGCGATTGTGGTCCTGGAAGACATCACTCGCTACATGGAACAGGGCATGGGGCCGGTGCAGGCGGCGTTTCGCGGCGCGCGTGAGATTGGCTTTACCGTGCTTTCCATGAGTACGTCATTGGTCGCGGTGTTCATTCCCATCCTGCTGATGCAGGGTCTGGTAGGGCGGCTGTTCCGCGAGTTTGCCGTGGTGCTGAGCACGGCCATTGCCGTGTCACTGGTGATATCGCTTACGGTCACGCCAATGTTGTGCGCCAAGTTTCTGCGTCCGGAGAGCGAGAAGACGCATGGCCGCGTCTATCGCTTCAGCGAACGCGCTTTTGACGGGATGCTCAAGCTCTACCGCATGAGCCTGGGCGTGGTGCTGCGACATCAGCCGCTAACATTGCTGGTAACGATCGGCACGGCGGTATTGAGCATTTATCTCTACATCATTGCGCCCAAGGGATTTTTTCCGCAGCAGGATACGGGCCGTCTGGGCGGCGCGATCCAGGCATCGCAGGATATTTCTTTCCCCGCTTTGCGCGACAAGATGCAGCAGTATGTGCAGATTGTGCTGAAAGATCCGGCAGTGAACAATGTTGCGGGCTTCGCCGGAGGCCAGGGCAGCTCCAATACAGGACGCATGTTCGTGGTGCTGAAGCCACCGAATGAGCGCAAAGCAACGGCAGACCAGATCATCAACCGGCTGCGACCCAAGCTGGCGGTGGTACCAGGATCGACGCTATTTCTTACGGCCACGCAGGATCTGAACATTGGCGGAAGATTTTCCAACGCGCAGTTCCAATACACCATTCAATCAGAAGACTTGCAGGACCTGAATTACTGGGCTCCCAGGATTCTCGCCAAGCTGCGCTCTCTGCCGGAACTACGCGACGTGAACTCTGACCAGCAGGACAAAGGCCTGGCAGCCGAGGTGGTTGTCGATCGAGATACCGCCTCACGACTGGGCATTTCCCCAGCGCAGGTGGATGCGGCGCTTTACGCATCGTTTGGGCAGGCACAGGTTTCAACCATGTATCGGCAGTTAAACCAATATCACGTGGTAATGGAAGTCGATCCCAAGCTGTTGCCCGGCCCGGATGCGCTGAAGAATACTTACGTGAAGTCATCGACGGGAGTTGAAGTGCCGCTCTCATCATTCACGCGCTACCAACCTTCAAATACCGCCTTGCAGGTCAATCATCAGGGCTTTTATCCGGCGGTAACGCTGTCATTCAACCTGGCGCCGAACGTGCCGTTGGGCAACGCCGCTAAAGTTGTAGAAAATGCCATGCGCGACCTTGGCGTTCCGGCCAGCGTGCATGGCGGCTTCCAGGGTACAGCCGCGGCGTTTAAAGACTCCGCGCAGAGCCAGCCGCTGCTGATTTTGACTGCATTGATCACCGTCTATATTGTGCTGGGCATGCTGTATGAGAGCGTGATCCATCCAATCACGATTCTTTCCACTCTTCCTTCGGCTGGCGTGGGCGCGATCCTGGCCATCATGCTGACCGGCAATGACCTGAACGTGATCGCATTGATCGGGATCATTTTGCTGATCGGTATTGTGAAGAAAAATGCCATTTTGATGATCGATTTCGCCGTCAACGCCACACGCGTGGACAACAAGAGTCCGGAAGAGGCGATCTATCAGGCATGCATCTTGCGCTTCCGTCCTATCATGATGACGACCATGGCGGCGCTGCTGGGCGGGCTGCCGCTGGCTCTGGGCGGCGGCACAGGATCAGAACTGCGGCGTCCGCTGGGCATCGCCATTGTGGGCGGCCTGATTGTAAGCCAGGCACTGACGCTGTTTACCACTCCGGTGGTTTATCTCTACATGGATCGTATACGGCTGCGCGTGGCACGGTGGCGCGGGGCGCATCGGAAGCGGCAACCGATTCTGGGGCCGGCAGGGGATTGAACCCCAAGGCCGCACACTCTTGGCAGTACCAGGGAAATTTGAAGCCCTATGACAACCGCGACATAAATTTGGGCCATGCGATCCGCCAAGTTCCTGCTTTTTAGTTTTTGTCATTCTTTCTGCAATTGGCGTTTATTGCCAGCAGAAACTTTTGACTGGATTACGCAAACCCCTGGCAGCTTCCGGATTGGGCAGAGATACCAGAGCAGCGTTGCGGTATATAACCGCACGGATTTTCCATCTCTCTGCTCCGGTCCTCCTGGGTTAGAATGCAGGGCCATCAAGGCTGTGCAGGGGCGGGCAAGATGAGCAATAAAGTAAGGAACTTCTTTAGATCTGAAAAAACCCGGTTTCGCCTGCGATGGCTTACCATCCTAAGCATCGGAGCAGGGCTAATCGTTTTGTCAACGATCATTAAGGCAACGGCCATCGAAGGGCCAGCCAATTCCATAGCTGAAGAGTTGTGGGCCAGAGCCTGCTCAGGCATCGGCGAGGCATTAGCAATTGCGGCCGTGATCGCATATCTTGTCGATGAGGCTGCCAAGCGGAAGCTGCTGAAGGAATTTGCTGAAGACGTTTCCGAACACATCATCGGACGGCTCCTTCCCTCCGGATTGAGGGAGCGAATGTTCCAGTATTTGACTGTCGATTTTGTCCGCAGCAACTGGACAGTCATTTATGAATTGAAGGTGTTCTGGCATCAAGTGGCGGGCACAGCGGAGCGACACGTGCAACTCTCTACCACGTCCAGCTTTATTATGGAGAACCGTTCGCCTTTGACCAAAAGCTATACGGTTGGTTATGAGGTGATGAAGAAATGGTTTGAGAACCTGAGGGAACCCCATATAAGAAGCGTTAAAGTGAATGGACAATTCGTGAATGGCTGCCAACTGATAGACAGCGTCGGCGGATTCGTAAAGCTCAATCCCGACCAGGCCACTGGCCTTGTAGTTGACATACCGGGACATTCTCTCAATCATGAAGCTCACACGGCCGAAGTCGAATTGAAATTAGCGGAATATCTGGGCCACACTTTCTATACTTCCTTCGAGGCCCTTCATCCTGTTGTGGGACCAACGTACGTGGCGGCAAAATACAACGCAGACGAATTAGAGGTGGCTCTTTCTCTTTCTTTTGCCGATGATAATGACGCCGCATACGTCCGCCCCGAGCCGGGGGAAACGCTGCGGTGGATGATCGGGAAGCCGATCCTGCCCGGGCAGGGCTTTGTATTGCGATGGAGGCCAACACCAGCCGCGCAGCCCGTGCTGATAGGCGCCCAGGCAACCGCCATCGGCGGCGCGAACGATTGACAATACCATGCATGCCAGGAGCAGCCTTGGACCTTTCTCTCAGTATGATTGCCATTTCAATTTGTGCAGCCGTTTTGCTGATTCTGTTGCTTAAGACCTATAACGGTCTGATCAAGATGCGGAACGCGGTGCAGAGTGGGTGGGCGGATATCGACGTGCAATTGACGCGGCGGCATGACCTGGTGCCGAACCTGGTAGAAGCCGTAAAGGGCTACATGACCCACGAGCGCGAGACGCTGGAAGCGGTGACGCGCGCGCGGACGGAGGCCGTGTCGGCGGGCGGAGGAGCGTCTCTGGCTACGCGAGCGATGGCAGAGATGGCGCTGACCGGAGCTGTGGGCAATCTATTTGTTACGGCGGAGCGATATCCAGCGCTGAAGGCTTCACAGCAGTTTCTGCTTTTGCAGGAACAGATCACGTCCACGGAAAACCGCATTGCGTTTGCGCGGCAGCATTACAACGAGTGCGTGCGGAAGTACAACACGGCTCAGGCGGAGTTTCCGCGCAACCTGATCGCGGGATCGATGGGATTTACGCCCGCGGCCCTGTTTGCCGCGGATGCGGGGGACAGGACGAATGTAGGGGTGAAAGTCTAAAAGATCTCGCCGCAGATTTTCGCAGATGGGCGCTGATCAGGAAAGTTTCAGTCGCGAATTACACGACAAATGCGAATTTATCTATTGTTGTTTCTGTTTTATTCGCGCTTATTCGCGAGATTCGCGGCCAAATTTGTTTTTCTGATCTGCGTTTATCTGCGAAATCTGCGGCTAAAGCTTTTTCAAAGCCTGCTCCAGGTCATCAATGAGGTCATCGGGATGTTCCAGACCGATGGACAACCGCAGAAGATTCGCGGGGCTGCGAGTATTAGCGCCCTCGACTGATGCTCGATGCTCGATGAGGCTATGCGTGCTTCCGAGGCTGGTGGCGTGGCTGAAAAGTTTTAATCCGGCTACGAGCTTGAACGCTTCAGCCTGGCCGCCTTTGACTTGAATGGACATCATGCCGCCGAAGCCGGACATTTGCGCGGCGGCGATTTTGTGTCCGGGATGCGAAGGCAGACCGGGATAATGCACGGCTTCAATTTTCGGTTGAGTGCTGAGAAATTCGGCTACGCGATGTGCGTTTTCAGAATGCGCACGCACGCGGTAAGGGAATGTCTGAAGGCCGCGCAGGCTCAGCCAGCATTCAAAAGGTGACGGAATCGCTCCCCCTTCATGCTGGATGCTGGTGATTTTTTCCAGCAACGAACTTTTGTCTTTCCCGCCGTTCTCTCTCCGGTCGTTCTCTCTAAAGACCAGTGCGCCCAGAGTCACGTCACTATGCCCTGAAAGATATTTCGTGACCGAGTGCATTACCACGTCAACGCCAAGTTTAAGTGGAAGCTGGAAGAGCGGAGTGGCCCAGGTGTTGTCGCAAGCGACCATGGCGCCGCACTTTTTAGCCAGCGCGACGATGGCGCGGAGATCGGTAACGTTGAGCAGCGGGTTGGAGGGGGTTTCGGTCCAGATAAGGCGGGTGGCAGGAGTGATGGCGCGTTCGACGGCGGCAAGGTCCTGCATGTTGACCAGCGTGTGCTTGAGTCCCCAGTTGGCCATGACGGTACGCAGCAAAGTGGGCGTGCCGTAATATGCGTCTTCAGCGGCGATGACGTGGTCTCCGGGCGCGAGCGACTGAAAGAGGGCGAGCGTGGCGGCGCTACCGGAAGAGAACGCCAACGCCGCCGCGCCTTCTTCCAGCGAGGCCAACGCGTGCTCAAGCGATTCACGATTGGGATTGTTAGGGCGGCCATAGAGATATCCGCCGGGTGTGCTGCCATCTTCAGCTTTGTGAAAGGTGGTGGAAAGATGGATGGCGGGCACAACGTCGCGTGATCCGCCTTCAGGTTTGCGGCCGGCATGGACGGCGCGAGTCTCAATCTTCATGGCAGATCAGGATATATCAAACTTCAGCCGCGGATTGCGCCGATGAAGATTTAGCCGCGAATGAACAATGCGAATTGACTTTATATGGCATCGGATGCAACCACTAATCGAATTGGGATCATATTGATAAGAGTCGAGAGATGGAGGATCGGAAAACTAAAAAACTTATTGCGGAGGAGCGGGGACAGGGAACCAATGATCGTTATGCAGTTCCGCATAAAACAGGATTTTAGGCAAAGGCGGAAAAAGCACGGAAGAGCTGAAGACAATGGGATACATCTTCTATAATTTCCAGCGGCATCCAATAGTCACGGTCCCCTGTCCACTTCCGTCAGCCTTGATATTGAGGATATTTATGCAAACACGTAACTTTTCCATCCGAATGCTGGCGCTGCTTTTGGCCCTTGTGCTGACGCAGCCTTTTGCTCTTACAACGGCGCAGGCGGAAAGAACATCCGCCCCCACGCTGCCTGACCCGGGCACCACCGGGATGAACAGGCAGCAGCAGCAGCAGCTTGGCTTGCAAGCCATGGGTGAGGTCTATAAACAGATGCCGGTGCTGCCGGATTCAAGTCCGGAGACGCAATACATTCAGCATCTGGGCAAGAAACTGGCCGGGGTGATTCCGGCGGACCGGTCATGGCCCTACCAGTTCCATGTAATTCCAGCAGCGGACATCAATGCTTTTGCGCTGCCGGGCGGGCCAATCTTTGTGAACCTGGGCACGATCCAGGCGGCCGACAACGAAGCCGAACTGGCCGGCGTGCTGGCGCATGAGATGTCGCACGTGTACATGCAGCACTCCGCCAAGCAGGCGCCCAAGGCCACGGTGGCGCAGATTATTGCCGGGCTGGCCGGAGCGGTGCTGCCGCAGAGCGGGCTGGGCGCGCTGGGGCGCATGGGCATACAGATTGGCGCGGGCACCATGCTGATGAAATATTCACGCGCGGATGAAGCCCAGGCCGACGCGACCGGCGCGATCATTATGTATCGCGCGGGATATAACCCGAAGTCGATGGCCGATTTTTTCCAGAAGCTGGAACAGAAATACGGCAAAGGCGGACCGCAGCTCCTGAGCGACCACCCGAATCCCGGCAATCGGCAGCAGGCGATCCAGCAGGAAGTGCGGAATTGGCCGCCTAAAAACTACACCACCAACAGCGGCGAGTTTCCCCCGGTAAAACAGGACGCCATGAAGGCGAAAGCCTATAGCGCACAGGAGATCGCCAACGGCGCAAAGGCCGGGACGTGGGAACAGCAGAACCGGCAGAACCATGTTGTGCCGGCGAATCTGCCGTCGTCAGGAAACCAGGGCAGCGGCAGCGGAGCAGGTAGTGGCAGTGGCGCGGGCAGTGGTGAGAATACTCATGCTCCCGCAGCGGATAATGTTTCTTTCAAGGATATCAAGCCCAGCGACCACATGACACGGCATGAAGGCCAGGGATTCATCATCTATCACCCTGACAACTGGCAGGCGGCGGGCGACTCGAACATGACGATCATCGGGCCGCCTTCACAGCAGGCTCAGAGTGGTATTGCCTATGGCGTGATTATCGGCAACCAGCCGGGCGGTGATGCGTCGGCGTCAATGGACGATGCAACGCAGAAGCTGGCACAAGGTTTGGCTCAGGAAAATACCGGAATGAAAATTTCCGGCGAGATGAAGAGCATTGACGTCAGCGGCACGCAGGGGCGAACACTGGAACTTTTAGGAACATCTCCGCTGATGCTGAATGGCCAGCCGCTGCCCGAGCGCGACTGGCTGGTTACTCTCCCTCGGCCGCAAGGTGGGCTCTTTTATGTAGTCTTTGTCTCGCCTGAACGCGACTTCAACCAGCTACATCCCACCTACCAGAAAATGCTGGATAGCCTTCAACTGCAGTAAGATTTTTGTTTGGAATGCCCAGGCGCATTCACGGCCCCTGATACGACCCCGGAAGAAATTAGCGCATCATAATAAGAGTGAGGGTGATGGAGCGGGTTTTTATCGTTTCCTCGCGTGAGTTGTGCTGAAGTCCAACGATGTCAGGTGCAGCTACATCACCCAATCATTCTTTCAGCTCTGCTTTGCTTCCAGTTCCGCCCAGCGACTGTAAAGTTCATCCACCGCTTTTTGCGCTTGTTCCATCTCAGCGTGCGCGCTGAGCAATTTCTGTGCATCGCTGGCAATCGCGGGATCTTCAGCGGCGGCGCGCTTCTGTTGCAACGTTTCTTCCGCCTGCGCAATTCGCTGCTCGATGGTGGCAAACTCGCGCGCTTCAAGATAAGAGAGCTTCTTTTTCGCGGAACTTTCAGGTGCTTTGGCTGTTTTTGCCACCGCTTGCGATCCATCGTTTTCCGCCGGCTGCTTGCTATCCGCCTGCCACTCTTCCCATTGCAGATAATCGGCAAAACTCTCCGCGCCGCCGCGTCCATCCAGACCAAGTACCATCGTGGAAACGCGGTCCAGCATGTAACGATCATGCGTTACCAGCACCAGCGCGCCAGTGTATTCCAGTAGGCTTTCTTCCAGAATTTCCAGAGTTGGAATGTCGAGATCGTTCGTCGGTTCGTCCAGCAGCAGGAGGTCTGCGGGCTGAAGCATCAACTGCGCGATCAACACACGCGCGCGCTCGCCGCCGGAAAGCCTGCCCACCGGCTGGTTGAGCTGCTCACCGGTAAACAGAAATCTTGCAGCCCACGAAGCAACATGAATTACTCTGTCCTGATAAACTACAGCATCGCTGTCCGGAGCCAGCGCGCGCCGCAGAGTAATGTCAGGATCGAGAACGCGATTCTGGTCAAAGTACACCACACGCAGAAAATCCGCGCGCCGAATCTCGCCGCCGTTCGGCTGTATTTCACCGCGCAGCAGCCGCAGCAGCGTGGTCTTGCCGCTGCCATTCGGGCCAACGAGCCCAACGCGCTTGCCCGCCGTGAAAATGAAATCCAGATCGGCAAACAGCGTGCGCCCGCCAATCGCATAGCTCACATGATCAAGCTCCACCAACCGCTTGGTCCTGCGATCAGTGGCGAGAAAATCAATCTTCGCGCTGGCTGTGCGCGTCCGCGTGTTCAGATCAGCAAGTTCAGAGATCAGCCTGTTTGCATTGTCGATCCGAGCTTTGGCCTTCGTCGCTCGCGCTTTGGGCCCTCGACGCAACCACTCAATCTCCGTGCGTACGCGGTTCTCCAGAGCTTCCTGGTGTTTTTCCTGCGCCCGCAGAAATGCCTCTTTCTGGATCAGAAACGTACTGTAGTTCCCCGGCACGCGCAACAGCCCGCCCGGATATGCGCGGCTCAGCTCCACGGTCTCCGTGGCCACGTTTTCCAGAAAATATCGATCATGGCTCACCACCACGCAGGCAAACGATTCCGCGCGCAGCAACTCTTCCAGCCACTCAATGCCTTCAAGATCAAGATGGTTCGTCGGCTCGTCCAGCAACAAGACGTCGGGCTGCTGCACCAGCGCTTCTGCGATCGCCAGCCGCTTGCGCCACCCGCCGGAGAGCGCCGATGCCTGCGCATCAAAGTCTTCGAATCCGGCGCGGCCAAGCGTCTCAAACAAGCATCCGGCACGCTCTGCTTCAGCCATGGCGCTATGCTCCAGCGCCTTCATCACCACCGAGCGCACAGTTTCACCCGCGATAAACTGCGAATCCTGGATCACATAGCTCAACCGCGTGTGCCGGCGGACTGCCACCACGCCGCTATCCGGCTCAATGCCGCCGGAAAGGACCCCCAACAGCGTGGACTTGCCCGAGCCATTCGGCCCGATCAGCCCAATGCGGTCGCCTTCGGAAACAGTGAATGAAATATCTTCAAACAGAGGCGACGCGCCATAGGCCTTCGCAATCGCTTGTGCGTTGATGATGGGCGGCAAAGATTTATGCGGCTCCCTGCGGCTTATTTCCCAACATACAGCTCCGGCAGAGTTTGCTTCAGATGATCAAGCTTGGGCAAGTCGTTAATAGCGATGTACGGCTCGTTGGGATGATGCTCCGCGTAATTTTGGTGATAACCCTCTGCGGGATAGAAGGCCTGCAGTGCGACCACCTGCGTTACGATTGGCTCGGAAAAAACTTTTGCGCCGTCGAGCTGATCAATGTAAGCCCGCGCCACGTGGTGCTGATCTTCACTCGCGTAGAAAATCACTGACCGATACTGCGTGCCTTCGTCCGGGCCTTGCCGGTTCAGCTCCGTAGGATCATGAGCCACGGAGAAAAAGACTTTCAATATCTGTCCAAAGGAAACTTGCGAAGGATCGTAAACCACTTTCACCGATTCAGCGTGGCCCGTCCGTCCTGTGCTCACGGTTTCGTACTGCGCCGTGCCGGCCGATCCGCCGGAATATCCCGCGGTGGCGCTGCTCACGCCTTTCACATGCTCAAACACAGCTTGAATGCCCCAGAAACATCCACCCGCCAGCACTACGGTTTCTGAGCTTTTCGTTTTGCTCAGCGGCTCGTCGGCTGCGGGATTCGGCAGCTTCACTGCCGCGCTGGATGCGTGGCAGGCAACGGTGGTAAGAACAATCGAAATCGGCATCAGTCGGGCAAGCGAACGAATCTTCATGAAGTTGTCTTTCCGGGACTAAAGCCCATTAGTCTTGGATTGCAACGCAACCCTGAAGGGCCGACCCTTACCAGTTCAAGCACCAGCTCACGCCTTTTTCTTAAACGTCAATGACGCGCTGTTCATGCAATAGCGTTGGCCTGTTGGCCGCGGGCCGTCGTTAAACACGTGGCCCAGATGCGCATCGCAACGCTTGCATTCCACTGCAGTCCGGCGCATGCCAAAGCTGCTGTCAGTAATGGACGCAACGTTCTCCTCGGCAATCGGCTGATAAAAGCTGGGCCAGCCGGTGCCGGACTCAAACTTGGTATCAGAGCTGAAGAGCGCCGTGCCACAGCAAACGCAGCGATAGATTCCCTGTTCGTGATTGTTCCAGTACTGGCCGGTAAACGCCATTTCCGTACCGTCTTCTCGAGTCACGTTGTACGCACCCGGCGAGAGCTGCTGTTTCCATTCGCTCTCACTCTTCACCACCTTGGGGACGTGCACCTTGTCTTTGCGCTCGCCGGAATCGGTGAACTCCACAATGTCAACTTCCTGCGGAGCTGCATTCGGGTTATGTTCGACGCCGGCTTCCGCTGTCTCAGTTTTCTTTGAAAAAATGCCCATATAAGAAAAGTATAGTCCTCCGCCAAGGATCGCCGCACCAGCAAGAAAGGCTCGGCGGGAGGTCTTGCGCGATGAAGATGTGTCTATCGGTTGGAACATGCTGTCACCAGATCTACACCTATAGTACGGCCAGGATCGGAAATTGGATTTCCAAAACATTGGATTTCCAAAGAGAAATGCCTATGACGACAGGCTAATGAAAAGCTTCGTTTCACCTCATATTGACGGTCCGCCCAACAACCAAAGTTTGTTCCCAACAAAATATTTATTCAATATCGCCTTCCGGGTTGTCCTTTACTTCAACTCTCATTTATTCTGCCAAGCAGTAGTGAATTTCTGTATGTCCGTGCCCAATGAAATGGCTCAAACGCTGGAAGACCCAGACCCTGCTGCTTCTGGCAGTGATCGGGCCGGGGTTTATTACCGCAAACGTTGACAATGATGCCGGCGGCATCTACACCTACTCGTTCGCCGGCGCGCAATTTGGCTATTCCCTTCTCTGGACCATCATTCCCATGACTCTTGCGCTGATCGTGATTCAGGAGATGTCCGCCCGCATGGGTGCATGCACGGGCAAGGGCCTGAGCGACCTGATTCGTGAAGAATACGGCCTGCGCATCACCTTTGTGATGATGGTATTTCTGGTGGCGACGAACTTTACCAACGTAATGGCGGAGTTCGCGGGCGTGGCCAGCTCCATGGAACTGTTTCACGTCTCCAAGTTCATCAGCGTGCCTATTGCCGCGGCCATTGTGTGGCTGATTGTGGTCAAAGGCAACTATAAGAGCGTGGAAAAGGTCTTTCTCACCGCATCTTTTTTCTATATCGCATACATCATTGCCGGAGTGCTTTCGCGGCCCAACTGGCCCGCCGCCGCGGTAAGCACCGTTCATCTGCCCACCAAGGCCGCCCTGTTCCGCGTTCCCGGTTATGTGTACATGGTCACCGGAATCATTGGAGCCACTATCGCGCCCTGGATGCAGTTTTACCTGCAGGCATGCGTGGTGGAAAAGGGCGTTACCATGCGCGAGTACAACAAGACCAGGATCGATGTGCTGATCGGTTCGATTTTTGCTCCGGTGGTGGCAGCGTTCATTATCCTGGCCTGCGCGGCAACGCTGTATAAGTCCGGGCACCGCGTTATTAGTGACGCGGCCGACGCTGCGCTGGCGCTTGGCCCGCTGGCGGGCAGGTGGGCGCAAATCCTTTTCGGCGCAGGATTGTT
Organism: Terriglobia bacterium; assembly: GCA_020072645.1. Taxonomy (NCBI): domain Bacteria; kingdom Pseudomonadati; phylum Acidobacteriota; class Terriglobia; species Terriglobia bacterium. The sequence continues at coordinate 408,962 of JAIQGK010000001.1, read as the reverse complement.
CAATGCCTCGCTCTTTGCGGCATCCATTCTGCCGCTTTCCACTGCCTATACCGTGTGTGAAGGACTGGGACTTGAATCCGGGTTGGACAAAAAGTTCAGCGAGGCCTCTGTGTTTTACTGGCTATACACGGCGCTGGTGGGCGCAGGCGCTGCTGTGATCCTGCTGCCGCGATTCCCACTGCTCAAGATGCTGGTGCTCTCGCAGGTTTTGAACGGCGTGCTGCTTCCTTTTGTGTTGATTTTCATGCTGCTTCTGATTAACAAGACCAGCCTGATGGGCAAGTACATAAATTCCAGGTTCTTCAACTGGGTGGCGTGGGGCACAGCCAGCGTAATGATTGTGCTCAGCGTGCTTCTGGTATTCCAGTAACAGCCGACGCAGCGTGCATTTCGCTTCTCGCAAATTCCATTTTTAACAATCGCAAAACTTTAGTGGACCATGAAGCTGAAAATATTCAAACGAGACCTCAGTATGCCCCGACGGGTGGCCGGGTTCGGCGTATTGAAATACCGGTTGATCGCCTTTCTCGCCGTTTTTGGTCCCGGCTTTATCACTGCCAATGTCGATAACGATCCCGGCGGCATCCTTACTTATTCTCAGGCCGGAGCCAAGTATGGTTACGCGCTTCTGTGGACACTCATTCCTACTACGATCGCGCTGATCGTCGTTCAGGAAATGGCGGCGCGCATGGGCGCCGTGACGGGCAAAGGCCTGGCCGATCTCATCCGCGAAGAGTTTGGCTTGCGCGCTACTTTTTTCGTAATGGTGGTCCTGGGCGTCGCGGATTTCGGCAACATCATGGCGGAGTTTGCCGGTCTGGCTTCCGGCATGGGAATTTTCGGCGTCAGCAAGTATCTTGTGGTGCCGGTGGGTGCGGCCATCGTGTGGTTTGTGGTGGTGCGCGGATCGTATAAGCCAGTGGAACGGATCCTCATTCTGTTTTCACTGATTTATTTCACCTATCCCATATCCGCGCTGCTGGCGCATCCGGACTGGCACCAGGCGCTCAAAGACACTTTTGTTCCGGTCATCAACAATCATGCCGATTACATCCTTCTGGTAGTGGGACTGGTGGGAACAACAATTACGCCGTGGATGCAGTTTTACCTGCAAGCCTCAATCGTGGAGAAAGGCATTGGCAAGCGCCAATACGCGCTTTCCCGCTGGGACGTGGTGCTGGGCTGCATCGTGACAGACGTGATTGCTTTCTTCATTGTTGTGGCCTGCGCCGCCACACTGTACGTGCATGGCAACCACAACATTACTGACGCGTCTGAAGCCGCTCAGGCGCTTGGGCCTCTCGCCGGACATTGGGCGAAACTCTTGTTCGCCGTGGGACTGGTCAACGCCGCCATGCTTTCTGCGGCCATTCTACCGCTGGCCACGGCTTACAACATTTGTGAAGGCCTTGGTGTGGAATCCGGCGTGAACAAAAAGTTTTCTGAAGCTCCTACGTTTTACTGGATCTATACCTTCCTGATCCTCGGCGGCGCAAGCTTCGTACTAATCCCGCATCTGCCGCTGATTAAGCTCATTCTTTTCTCTCAGGTGGCCAACGGAATTCTGCTGCCCTTTGTGCTGATCTTCATGTTGAAGCTGGTGAACAAAACTGACCTGATGGGCAATTATAAAAACTCGAAGCTACAGAACGTGATTGCGTGGAGCACCAGCGCCATCATGATCGGCTTGACCATTGCGCTCATTTGGACTCAGATCACCGGCGGCAGCTAGAGCAGTTTACCCGCGCTGATGTCTTTTACTAACCGCACGTCGGCTTCAAGGAAATCATAGGTCGGGAGCTCTTTGCGATCGACCCAGCGCACTTCGCGAAAGATGCGGTTCTCAATCTCATTCTTGAACTGGTCAACGCGGTAAAAATAAAGTTCCAGCGACGCGCCGCTGGCATACGTGTGCTGGATTGCGGCGATCTTGCGTCCGATCACGGCGTCAATTCCCAGCTCTTCATCCAGTTCGCGATGCAGCGCGTCTTTCAGGTCCTCATTGCGCTCTACCTTGCCGCCAGGAAACTCCCACTTAAGCGGCAACGCCTGATCTTCTGTGCGCTGGCAGATCAGGATCTTTTCCTCACGGATTATCAATGCCGCAACAACTTGTTTCATTTTTCTGTCGCTCCGCTCCAAACCGCTTAAGTTCATGGCCCTCGATTGCTCCGTTCCGCGCCTGGTGCGGCGGGCTCCGGCGCGTGGGCGGCCGTAGCCTTTGTTGAATCATTCCGGCATGACTCGCTGCGAAACATTATTTTGAAAACCCCTGTTTTCTGGCATCATTGGATTATATAAACGGACAACCAACGACAAAAATAATGCCCTACTCTAGCACTGTCCTCGACCATTTCGAGCATCCGCGCAACATCGGCGAACTGCCTTCGCCGGATGCCGAGGTGCGGTTGGAACATCCTGTCTGTGGCGACATCATGAGCCTTGCGGTCAAGCTTGCCGATGGACGCATCGACCAGGTGCGCTATCGCACGCGTGGTTGCGTGGCTTCCATTGCCGCCGGTTCGTGCCTGACAGAGATGATCCAGGGCAAGTCGCTGGCTGAGGCGTCCGCGCTCCAGCGTGAAAACCTGCTGGAAGCTCTGGGCGGACTGCCAAATGCTTCTGTCCACGCAACCCATTTGGCTATGGACGCGCTGGCACAGGTCCTGAAAAAACTGGGCTCTCCCCAAGTTTGAGCCAAATCAACAGCTTACAAATGCCGGGCAACCGCCCTGCTGGTAACTGCGTTCACATTAAAATCTTCTTTGTATCCGCTGTTTGGCGGTACAATAAATCCCCAACGCCGCCCTTGCCCGGGGACGAGAGAAGGAAATGAATATGCCGCTAGCGATTCTGCTGCTCTACCTTACTACGCTAACGTCTCCGAACCCTTCCATCGAAGGCGTAAAGATTGTGACTCGCCAGATCACGGCCGGCTTTACTGATACCCGCACCGAATATCTTGCTCCTAACCGACTGCGTAATGAGTGGCAATCGCAAATGCGCGACGGCTCCGGCCAGCCCATGGCCACCATCATCATGCGCGGGGAACGGGACCGCGTTTTCATGCTCGATCTGGCGGCCCACGAATACATTACCTATGAGACGGACTCCCGTGGATCGAATCTGACCCAGAAGCGGCCCATGGTGGATTCCGGCGGCACATTGAAAATAACGATTGAGAACACTGATACCGGAGAGCGCAAAGAGTTCTTTGGGCACACTGCCCGGCACATCATTACCCGCGAAACACGCGTTGCCGGCCCTGGCGCATGCTCCAAGTCATCGGTGAGTGAGACTGACGGCTGGTACATTGACAGCTCCGTGATGCCGGAATGGCACCAGCAAAAAAAGAACAGCTATGGCGTCGTTGTGGCCGCAGAAGTTTCCGCCGGATCCAATGACAAATGCTTCAACAAAATGGACAAGATTGACGTCCACCGCAGCGGCGTGGAAACCGGCTTCCCCGTAAAAGTAACCACCACTTTGACCAATGAAGTAACCCATCCCGACGGAGGCAAGCATACGCTGTCTTCTACCTGGGGCTCAGAAGTAGTGGAGCTGAAGGAAGGGCCTCTGGAGTTGACGCTGTTTGACGTTCCCAGAGATTTCCGTCGCGTTGAAGCTCTGCGCAACTGGACCGCCAAGCCTCCGCGGCAGCAGACAACCTGGGAATGGGTCAAGGAAAAAGTCCAGGAGATGTTCAAATAGCAGCGGAGCGCCTGAAGGCGATCATCGCAAAAAGCGCTTGCTGACCATGTTCCCTCCTCTGCTGGATCTACAGAAGCTTTATCCCCAGACGCGATGCGCTGTCTCCACCACCAGCCGCATCTTGGCCCATTGTTGTTCTTCCGTCAGAAGATTTCCTTCCATGGTTGAAGCAAAACCGCATTGCGGGCTCAGGGCCAGCCGCTCCAGCGGGACGTAAGTTGCGGCCTGCTGGATCCTCCGCATCAGCGCATCACCGCTCTCCAGTTGCGGACGCTTGCTGCTGATCAGCCCCAGCACCACGGTCTTGCCGCTGGGAACAAAGCGCAGCGGAGCAAACGTGCCGGAGCGTTCATCGTCGTATTCCAAAAGAAAACGGTCAACGTTGATGTCGCCAAAGAGCTTATCGGCAATCGCGTCATACCCGCCTTCCGCATACCAGTGGCTCCGATTGTTGCCGCGGCAAAGATGCATGCCCAGCGTCAGCCCCGGACGGCGGGCCGCATCCAGCACCGCATTGTCCGCGCGTATGGATTCATCCAGTAGATCGCTGGGTTCCACCTTCATCTCCCTGCGGATCCACTCGCGCCATTTCGGGTCGATGTAATAGCTGTAGCGCGGCGCGTCAATCTGTATATAGTTCACGCCCTCGCGTGAAAGCTGTGCCAGCTCCGCTTTCATCACGTCCACAATCGCCCACAGCAATTCAGAGTGGTCTTTATAGACCCGGTCCGTCACGCCGCGCTTAAAAGCAATTGCGGGAAACTGCGTAACGCTGGGCAGGGTCATTTTGATCGGCCCTGGACTGTGCTGAAGCAAAAAGCTGAGCTCGTGTCCGGTAAGGCGGCGGACCTGCTGAAGCTTTGACGTAACTACGCCCGCCACGCGGCTTACATCCGCATCTTCCAGGCGTTCGTGTCTGGTGCTTCCGCCGCCGTTTGCCGGAGGAACATCCAATTCTGAGTACCAGGACCGCGGGGTGGCATCGGCCAGGTCAAACCCTGCCACGGCCTCAGTAAAGTCGCTCATGAAGTTCCGGCGGCGCGTTTCCCCGTCAGTAAATACTTGAAAACCAAGCTCTTTCTGGCGCGCAATGACCCGCTTGATGTGGGCATCTTCCAGCGCGCGCACGCGCTCCGGATCGGCATGGGGCTGGCTTCGCGCTTCCAGCAACTCCGCCGGCCTGAGAAAGCTTCCTATATGCTCTGCACGAACTGAAATCGACATGAGGAACAGCAGCAGCGCGGATTCGAGTTCACGCTGGTAATTGGAACCATCCTACAGGAACAGGCCGAAGGTACCAAATGCGCCGCACCAATACCGATTCATTCTGTTTGGCACCATGTGTATGGGCTGTGCAACGGTTCTGAGCCGACCGTCGATGCACCACGTAAAAGTCGAGGCCGCGCCGAGCCGAAAGACGCAGGAGCGTTTGGATCAATGCAAGAGGGAAAGACTTGAGCGGTTTCGGAGCGAAAGCGACAAAAAATGAAGATTGGCTCCTCAGGTAGGACTCGAACCTACAACCCTTCGGTTAACAGCCGAATGCTCTGCCATTGAGCTACTGAGGAGTGGGCAAACAGGCCGCCAGAGGGATGGCCGGCCGCTTGAGTTGTCTTCTTAAAAATAGCATGCATTTGCAGCGTTTAGCAATCATGAAATCGGCCGTCAAGGTCATTTTCGATTATTGATCCGCTGATGGCGTTGCGGCATGAATGATACTGAATTTGAGTGCTTTCAATGACGGCTTATCGCGCGGTCTCAGCAATCCATCCGCCGCCGACGACCAGATCGTCCTGGTAAAACACCACTGCCTGTCCCGGCGTGATGGCGCGCTGCGCCTCATCGAACGTTACGCGCACTTCGCCGTTGGGAGCATTCTCCAACACAGCAGGCGCGGGCTCATGGCGATGGCGAATTTTTGCTGTCACGCGCATTGGCGTCTTGGCCTCAGCGCCGGAATCGTGTAGGCCATCAACGGCGATCCAGTTTAGGTCGCGGGCAATCAGTGTGCGTGAAAGCAGATCATCGTTTCCGCCGACCGTCACCTTGCCCTCAGCGCCGTTGATGTTGATCACGTAGAGCGGCGAGCCTGTGGCAACGCCCAGCCCCTTGCGCTGGCCCACGGTGAAGTTATGGACGCCCTCATGGTGCCCCAGCACCTTGCCGTCGGTAGTGACCAGTTCGCCAGACGTGTCGGGCAGTTGCTCACCCTGCTCGTTGAGGTATGCATCAATGAAGCGCTTGTAATCGCCGCCGGGGACGAAGCATATCTCCTGTGAGTCGGGCTTTTCCGCCAGCGCCAGATGATGCTCGCGCGCCAGTTCCCGCACCTGCGGCTTGTTCATGTGGCCAAGAGGAAACAGCGTGCGGCTCAACTGCTCCTGCGTGAGTCCAAAAAGGAAATATGTCTGGTCCTTGGCGGGATCGGCGGCGCGGCGCAGCAGCCAGCGATTGCGCTCGGCGGAAAACTCACAGCGCGCATAGTGCCCCGTGGCCAGCATGTCCGCGCCAATCTGCCGCGCAGTAATCAGCAGTTGATCGAACTTCAGATGGTTGTTGCACAGGCTGCAAGGAATTGGCGTACGCCCTGATAGATACTCATCAATAAACGGACGCACCACGTCACGCTCAAAACGCTCTTCATGATTCACCACGTAATACGGAATGCCAAGGTCCTCGGCCACCCGGCGGGCATCGTACACGTCATCAATCGAGCAGCAGCGGCCCTGCACCTGCTCCGGCATGCCCTCGTGTCCGGCCAGACGGCGCTGGTTCCACAGCTGCATCGTCAGGCCTACAACGTTGTACCCCTCAGCACGCAACATGGCCGCAACGGTCGACGAATCGACACCACCGGACATGGCTACGGCAATGGTCTGAGTGCTCATAAATGGGCTTTTCTATTATAGATGCTTGCGGGAACGGCTCAGGCGCAATCAGTCTTGTGAAGATGCTGCCTTCGCCGCCGCTTCTTCCGGGGCCGGCGCGTGGTCCGTGCTGCGCCTGCCCCACTTCTGCACCGACGGCGCTTCCGCCGCGATCTGCGGAAACACAACGCCGGCGCGGGTCAGCGCTTCCGTCACGTTGGCGCAGATATTTTCTGCGCCCACGTGCTGCTCAAATTCTGACTGTCGCATCAACCGCGCGGGCTGCTCACGCGCGCCGCACAGAATCAACCGGCGACCGCTGGCTTTCACGCGGTCCGCTAATTCTTCCAGCGCGCGTATGCCAGTAGCGTCAATGGCCGTCATATTGCGCAGGCGCAGAATCACAATCGGCGGCAGGTCAGGTATCTGTTGCATCAGGTCATCAATTTTGTCCGCCGCGCCAAACAGAAATGGCCCGTGAATACGAAACACCGTCGCATACGGCGGAATTTCCTTGTCTTGTAAGACGTGCAGCTTGCTCTCTGCCAGATATTCTTTCGTCACGCGCGAAATCGTCGTCGTCGCCGTAACTTTGCGGATAAAGATGAGCGCCGCCAGGATCATCCCTGCTTCCACCGCGACCGTCAGGTCGGCAAAAACCGTCAACACGAAAGTGGCCGACCAGCAGGCCACTTCCAGCCGCGAAAGCTTGAGCAGCTCCGGAATTTCCGCCCACTCGCCCATGTTGTAAGAGACAACCAGCAGAATCGCCGCAAGCACCGCCAGCGGAATGAACTTGGCCACCGGCGTGGCAAACATCAGGATCGCCAGCAGCGTAAGCGCGTGAATCATTCCCGCAACCGGGCTTCTTGCGCCTGATCGAATGTTCGTCGCCGTGCGCGCAATCGCTCCAGTCGCTGGCAAGCCGCCCATCAGCGGAGAAATGAAATTCGCCACGCCCTGCGCAATCAATTCCACATTCGGCTTGTGCTTTTCGCCGTGACCAAACAACTTGTCGGCCACCACGGCAGACATGAGTGACTCAATCGCGCCCAGCATGGCCACCGTGATTGCCGGCGAAATCAGCGGACGCATCAGGTCCAGGTGAAAGCGCGGAATCTTCAGCGCAGGCAGGCCTGAAGGAATTCCACCAAAGCGCGTGCCGATCGTCTGCACCGGCAGGCGCAGGAAATAGACCAGCGCCGTGCCTACGAAGAGCGCAACAATATAGCCGGGAATCTTCGGGAAAAACTTTCTGCATACCACGATCAGGACCAACGCCAGCACCGCCAGTCCCGTTTCTTCATAGGAAATCGTGCGGAAGTTGTGCGCCACAGCCTCAAGGCGGCCCAGAAAATTGCCGGGCACCTGCTCAATGCGCAGTCCAAAAAAATCCTTGAGCTGCGTACTGGCGATCACCACGGCAATTCCGTTGGTGAATCCCACCACCACCGGCCGCGGAATATATTTCACCGCGCTGCCCAGCCCGGTCACGCCCAGAAAAATCAGGAACACGCCGGCGATTCCGGTGCACATGAAAAGGCCGTCGATGCCATACTTGGCCACGATGCCGGCGACAACGACTACGAACGCGCCGGTCGGCCCGCCAATCTGCACCCGTGATCCGCCCAGCGCCGAAATCAGAAATCCGGCGATCACGGCGCAATAAAGTCCTGCCTGCGGCGGCATGCCGGACGCAATCGCAAACGCCATCGCCAGCGGCAGCGCCACCAGTCCCACCGTGACGCCGGCGATCAGGTCAGCAACAAAGTCCCGTCGCGAATAATTCTTCAGGGCCAGTACGGATTTTGGGACCCACTTGGTGCTCACCGCGAGCCCTTCTGGATCACAAAATGATCAATACAGGCCGACCATATCATCATGAAAGCAGTGTAGCTGAATAGGAATTCGCCGACTATCGGCAGAAAGACTTACCTGGACACGAAAGGGAGAGAACTTGCGTTTGATGTGCGCTCATCTGCGCGAATCTGCGGCAACCTTCTGATAAACGGGAGAAATCTCGCGCAGGCGCGCCACCGTTTCCGGAATTACTTTAATTGCAAAATCGATATCTTCTTGCTTGGTCTGCTTGCCCAGGCTGATGCGAATGCTGGCTCGCGCACGCTGGTGCGGCAATCCCATAGCCAGCAGCACGTGTGAAGGCTCAATTGCCCCGGACGAACACGCTGCGCCGCTCGAAACTGCCAGCCCTTTCAGGTCAAGCGCAATCACCAACGCCTCGCCTTCAATATGATCGAACCACAGGTTCGTCGTGTTCGGCACGCGCGGCGCTCCCAAACCATTTACTCCCACATCTTCCATTGCGCATAAAATCGCATCCTGCAGCCGGTCGCGCATCGCTGACATGTCCGTCGGGCCGTCGCTCTCAAGCCAATGCTTGGCCAGTTCCGAGGCTTTTCCCAGACCAACAATCCCCGGCAGGTTTTCCGTCCCAGCTCGACGCTGTCGCTCATGGCTGCCGCCATAGATCTGCGGCTGGATCAGCGTTCCCTTCTTGATGTAAAGCGCTCCCGTCCCTTGTGGCGCATGGATCTTGTGCCCTGAAATAGAAAGCGCGTCGCAGGCAATTTTCTGCACGTCGATCGGGATCTTGCCCGCTGCCTGCACCGCGTCGGTATGAAAAAAGACGTCGGCTTCCTGCGCGATCTTGCCGATCGCTTCCACCGGCTGGATTACCCCGGTTTCATTGTTCGCCATCATCACGCTGATAAGCCGCGTGTTCGGGCGCAATGCCATTTCCACGTTACCAGCATAGATCTCTCCGCTGGCGCCGACAGGAACAAACGTGACTTCGCATCCCATCTGCTCCAGCCGCTTGCAGGAATTCATGACGGCGCTATGTTCAATCGTGGAAGTAATAACGTGATCGCCGCGCTGCACCAGGCCAAAGATGCCCAGATTGTCGGCCTCGGTTCCGCCGCTGGTAAAAACAATTTCCGCCGGACGAGCATTCACCAGCGCCGCGACTGACGCTCGCGCCTTTTCCACCGCGGCACGGGCGTGCTGCCCATAGTGGTGGATGGATGACGCGTTGCCGAACTGCTCCAGGTAGAAAGGCCGCATCGCCTCAAACACCTCCGGCAGGACGGGTGTGGTGGCATTGTTATCCAGGTAAACGCGGCGCATGAGACTATTTTACGCTTTTCTGAAATCCCGAGCGCAGCGAGGGAACCCTATAGCAACGACGTCCTTAAGAAGAGCGAGACAATTAAACGCAGACAGCGCAAAGCAAAGGCCTCAATCATTCTTGATCGAGGCCTTTAAGATTCTCTTGGCCCTATAGGGACCCTCTCTACGCTTCGGGGTTTCAGAAAAGGCCATTTGCCAATTGCCCTTTATCTCTTCTCCATCGCGACGTACTTATTCGGATACGCCGGGCCAATATAATCCGCGCGCGGACGGATGAGCCGGTTATCGTCGAGCTGCTCAATCACGTGCGCGGCCCAACCGCTGATGCGGGAAACGGCAAACACTGGCGTAAACAGGTCAACGTCCAGGCCAAGCGTGGTGTATGTGGAAGCTGAATAGAAATCCACGTTGGCGTTGAGGCGTTTATCTTCCTTGATGTATTTCTCGATCTTAGCCGACATCTCATACCACTTGGGATTCGCCGAGCGGCCCAGGTCGCGCGACATCTGCCGCAGGTGTGTGGCCCGTGGATCTTCCGTGTGGTACACGCGATGGCCAAAGCCGGAAATCTTTTTCTTGTTGGCCAGCATGTTCTTCACGTGCTCCACCGGGTCCTCGCCTTTCTTATCGATCTCAAACAGCATGCGCATCACCGCTTCATTGGCGCCGCCGTGCAATGGGCCCTTCAGCGCTCCAATGGCGCTGGTGATAGCTGAGTGCATGTCTGAAAGCGTGGCCGCGGTCACTCGGGCGGCAAAGGTTGAGGCGTTTAGTTCATGGTCGGCATGCAGGATCAGCGCAACGTCCAACGCTCTTTCGGCAGTCGGCGTGGGCTTCTCGCCGTTCAGTTGCAGCAGGAAATTGGCCGCGTGTGAGATCGTGGGGTCAGGATCGACCACGTTCTTGCCTTTGCGAATGCGGTCATAGCCGGCCACAATCATGGCAATTTGCGAAGTCAGGCGAATGGCCTTATGCACATTCGCGTCATGATCGACCGCTTCGGCTTCTGAATCATAAAAAGAAAGCGCGGAAACCGCGGTCCGCAACACTTCCATCGGCGTCGCCGTCTTGGGAACACGGCGCATCATGTCATAGATGGCGGGATCCACCTTCCGTTCGGCCCCTAGTTTCTGCTTCAAATCGGCCAGTTCGGCGGCCTTGGGCAGCCGGCCAAACCACAGCAGATAGCAGGTTTCTTCAAACGTGGATTTTTCCGCCAGTTCGTGAATATCAATTCCGCGGTAGGCGAGCACTCCGGCATCGCCATCGATGTAGCAGACGCCGGAACTGGCCGCAACTACGCCCTCTAGACCTTTTGTGATTGTGCTGGTTGACATGGTTTTCCTGTCGCTGATTTCTGGCTTCTCTAGTGTTGGAAGCGGCTCTGTGCGCAACATTTCTTTATACTCCAATTCATTTAGACTTGCCAACCGCACGGCGCGTTGCAGTCACGCTTCGGACGAGTGGTGCGCATCGGACGGGCACCTTCTACCTTGTTGCGAAAGTGTATTTCTCTGAAGTCACGCCGGTCTGTGAGCCATGTCACATCAAAGGACTACGGCCCCTGACGCAAGGGTGTTAAGAATGAATGAGAGTTTTGCTCGTTGCGCTCGGGTGGCGCGACGGCAGGGCCAAAGTACCGGTAATGGCCGGTGATCTTCCAGTCAAAAAGCACGTCTTCCATTTTGGGACCCGCGCCAATGTTGTGCACAATCATGTAACGGCGGGTGAACAGCACTTTCCTGTCCACCATCATGCCAATATGCGTCAGCCCGCCGCCCAGGTCCCACGTTACCAGGTCGCCCGGAGCGTAATCCTCGGAGCGATCTGTGATCGGCAGGCTCTCGCCCTTGCGGCTGAAAAAGACCATTAGGTTAGGCACGCGGCGATGGTCGATATTCGGGTCAGGATCGCGTCGTCCCCACTTTCTGGGATAGGCGCTGAAATTTGCTGCCATGTCTTCATGCACTTCTTTTTGCAGATCGATTCCCACGGCCCGATAGGCCCTGATTACCTCATCCGTGCAAACGCCGGTATTGGCCGGCACATCCCCACCGGGATACGGCAGGCGAACATAAGCTGGATCGTAACGAACGACATGTTGGGTCCGCTCAAGGGCCGCGGCAGCAAATCGATGGAGAAAAGCCTGCCTTGCTTGTGCAGTCCCTGGCAGTGGCTGAACCTGCGCCGCAAACACACCCGCAGCAACCAGAATGAACAGGGCGAGCACACGGCTTCTTTTCCAGCAACTCTGCATTCCCCAAGGATTGACACCGAATAGCGTTACAGAGTTCCCGGAATTTAGCTGTTATGTAGCCACTGCCACAATCCCATCACAATGAACGGCAGCAGCACCACCAGGACCCATAGCTTGGCCCGACCGCGAATCTTCTCTTCCTTCTCCCAGCGGAACAGCTTCATGGAAATCAGCGCCCCACCCAGGATCGTAAGCACCATCACGCCCGCTGCGGCCAGGTTCCCTATTTCCGTCAGCCCTTGCCCGTGCAGCATCATGTTGCTCATGCCCCTCACCAGGTATGTCGCCGGCATGAAGTTGTGCAGGATCCTGATCACGCCCTTAAAGACCTCTTCCGGGATCGTGGCGCCGCTCAAGAAAATCATGGGGAAATAACACAGCTGTACCAGGATGGTGCCTTCCTGCATGGTGTTCGCCACCGATGCAATCACCAGTCCCAGCGACCGGAAGGCGATCAGCCCGAGCGAGATAAACACCAGCAGTTGAAACATATGCGTCGGCAGCGGCATTTGATAAATGAAGTGCGCCATGAACAGCAGCAGCACAATATAGGGAATAAAGATGATCCAGCCCGTCACCATTGAACCCACCAGCAGCGGCAGCGGTGTTATGGGCGTGACCTTGTAACGCCGCAGGATTCCGAGTTCGCGCTCTTGTATGGCCCGAATACCGGCCCCAAAGAACCCGCTGCCCAGCACGCCGAAAGTAATCGACATGGTCACCACATAGACCATCCCGCCGATCCGGTCTGAGCGTCCCAGAAACGTGGCAAAACCAAAAAAGAAAAACAGCGGAAACAGGTAATTAAAAAAGATCACCGCGCGCAGCCGCAGCGCCAGCTTTATGTCCATTACGATGATGGCAAGATATTCTTTCATCCGTCTCTTTATTTCTTTCCCTTGCCTGGCCGCTTGCGTTCGAGAACAACGCTTCAGGACTGAATGCTGAGTGCTAATCTCTCAGCCTCTTCCCTGTCAATTCCACAAACACATCCTCCAGCGTCGGCCGCTTCAGGTGGACGTCTTCCAGTTGCATTCCCTGCTGATCGAGCCACTTCATGATCTCAAACAGCGTCCTTGCCGGGCGCGATGAATAGACCGTCAGCGACTTTCCGTCTTCGCTCAGCTTGCTTTCCAGTGCGTCTGGCCATTGTGGCAAAGTGGCGGCACTCATAGGCTGGCCGCAAATAATATCGATGCGCGACTGCCCTTTGCTCTGCTGCTGCAATTCCCGTGGCGTGCCCATGGCCACGATCTTGCCTTCGTCGATGATCGCCACCCGGTCGCACAGCCTCTCTGCTTCTTCTATGTAATGCGTGGTCAGCACCACCGTGCGCTTCTCTGACTTCATCTCTTCAATCAGCCCGTGGATTTCCAGCCGGATCTGCGGATCAAGACCGGTCGTCGGCTCATCCAGAAAGAGCAACTGCGGATCGTTGACCAGCGCCAGCGCCAGCGCCAGCCGCTGTTTCTGCCCGCCGGAAAGCGTTTCGTAATAAGCCGTGCGCTTCTCCCACAGTTGCAGCCGCTTCAGCAGTTGCTCTGCCCTCAAGCTGCGCGTGTAGAACGATCCAAACAGCTCCAGCGCTTCATGCACCCGCATTTTTGCCGGCAGGTTGGTGGCTTGGAGGCAGACACCGATTCGGTCTTTTAACTGTTGCTTTTGCCGGTCAGGATCAAATCCCAGCACCGTGGCCTCGCCCCCGGTGCGCGGACGCAGCCCTTCCAAAATCTCAATCGTACTCGTCTTACCCGCGCCGTTTGGGCCCAGCAGGCCAAACACTTCGCCTTCCGCAACCTGGAAGTCAATGCCCTTTACGGCCTCAACTTTGTCATAGCTCTTTTGTAATTGCTGAACGTGAATGACCGGCGGTGTACTCATGAAGGTCTGTCTAGGGTATAAACGCAGCCTTGTTCTGTCCAGTTCCCGAAAAGACTAACCACAAAGGGCGCGAAGGAACACGAAGGCCGGCGCTTCGTGTTCGAGGGCTATATCTACTTTGAACCATATTGGCTCAAGCCATGAAATGTTTTGTACGAGCAGCCTGCAATTGCTTTTCTCTTCGTGCTTCTTCGTGTCCTTGTGGTTAAAGTATCTTTGCAATCAGCGCGCTCAGGGTTTACCCTTCTGGCGCAAGCTCCAAAGGAAGGACGTTCTTCTAATGGTCAAGAGAACCGCTGTCGCGCTTGTCTGCCTTTTTCTGCTCTCCGCGCTTCGCGCCCAAACGGCCGATCCCCAGTTGCTGGCGGAGATCAACAAGATCAAAGCCATTGACAACCATTCGCATCCGCCGAAGCTGGTGGCCCCGGGCGAAAAGGATGATGACTTCGACGCTCTGCCCTGTGATCCGCTGGAGCCGAGCGATCCCACCACCGTCACACGTCCGGAAAATCCGCAGTACATTGCCGCTTGGAAAGCCTTGTACAACTACCCCTACAATGATCGCAGCCCGGAGCATGTGAAGGAACTGCTTCAGTCCAAGCAGAAGGTGATGCAGGAACAGGGCGACAATTATCCCAACTGGGTTCTTGACCAGCTCGGTATTGAAACCGAACTGGCCAACCGTATTGCTCTGGGACGCGGCCTGCAACCGCCGCGCTTCCACTGGGTTCCCTTTGACGACGCACTGATGTTCCCCTTGAAGAATTCCGCCCTGGCCAGTGAAACGCCGGACCGCAAATTTTTCTTCCAGCGCGAATCCATGCTGCTGCGCCGCTATCTTAGAGACATAGACCGTGACGGCCTGCCGGCAACGCTCCAGGATTACGTCGCCAAAGTCATTACGCCGGTGCTGGAATTGCAAAAGAAAGACGGCGCGGTGGCCATCAAGTTTGAGGCTGCTTACCTGCGCTCGCTCGACTTTGGCCCCGCCGAGCCTCTTCAGTCGGTCCAGCAGGTTTACGCCCACTTCATCAAAGGCGATGTCCCTCTCACCCACGATTACACCCGGCTCCAGAACTTCCTCTTTCGCTATATTGCCCGTGAAGCCGGACGCCTGGGACTGCCCGTACATATCCATACCGGCGGGGGCTGCGGCAGCTACTTCATGCTGATGGGATCAAACCCGGCCCTGCTTGAATCGGTCCTCAATGATCCTGCACTGCGCAAGACTAACTTCGTCCTCCTCCATGGCGGCGCTGGCCCCTACACCAAATACGTCAACTACCTCCTGATGAAACCCAATGTTTATGCCGATTTTTCCGAGCAGACCTGGCTGATCTCCACCCGAAGGCTGAGTGACAGCATTCGTGATCTGCTGGAGTGGTATCCGGAAAAAGCCATGTTCGGGACCGATCTCTATCCGAACACCCCGGAAATCAATTGGGAGGAAATTGGCTGGCAGACCACGCAATCCGCCCGCGAGGCCCTGGCCATCGCCCTGACCGGGATGATGCAGGATGGCGAAATAACCCGCGAACGGGCGCTGGAACTCGCCCACATGGCCTTGCATGACAATGCGGCCAAACTGTACGGATGGACGAAGGGCGCGAAATAATCGGGATGAAACATCGGCATGGGCATCGTTCGAGGGCCGTACCCTTAGAAAAACATTTTCACACCCTATCCGTCTCAAAATAAGACACTTTACCGGGTGCACATTTTAATGTGTTTTCCCTAACTTACCCCTTGACTTGGACTAAAGACGCTGCAAAACTCAGCTTGTTCATACGACTGTTCCCTCGATGGTCTGATGTCATACAAAGCAGTCGGCGGTCTTTTATTCGGAACTTGTCTCTTAGGTTTTTGTTGTAAACACGGCGTGAGCCGCGTGGGCCGAACCCGACGGGTAGGGATTCACTTCTGGGATTTCCATTGAGTCACGTTTGTGCTCTGGCCGGAGTCCTGGGCGTGAATGCAGGAAAAGGGGGCACTCTCAAAATGGACTTCCAGGACAAAGTTCTCAAGTGTGTGGATTGCGGCGCCGACTTCGTTTTCACCGCTGGCGAACAACTCTTCTTCCACGATAAACAATTCAAAAACGAACCTAAACGCTGCAAAAACTGCAAGGGTAAACGCGCTCAGGCACTGGGACTGCCGCAAAACGGCGGCAACTACCAAAGAGTGGAAACCAAGGCCGTCTGCTCCGGATGCCAGCGGGAAACTACTGTGCCGTTCAAGCCAACGCAGGGCCGTCCCGTTTTTTGCCGGGAATGCTTCCAGCAGCGCAAAACGAGTGTTGCTACCGCCTAACTAGATTTTCTCCGTAATCAGGCCCCGTGAACTCCAAGGGCTGTGGTGTGTTTTAGGGGACCGGGGACTTCTTTGCGTCTAATTGGGCTCTTTTAAGCAGGCTTCTTGGCCGCCTGTGAAGTTTTTCCCTTGAGGCCGGACTTTGTAACTGTTTCCTGTTTCTGGTCTTCATGCTGGATTAACAGCACTTCAATGCGGCGCAGCAGATCGTCGGTATTCATGGGCTTTACCAGCATGGAGTTTGCGCCCTGGGTTTTCCAGTCGCCGCCCAGCAGGGGATAGGCCGTCAAAATGGCCACTGCGGGGTTGTATTCCGTCTTCTTGGCCGCGCGAATCACGTCATAACCAGCCTTGTCATGCTCCATTTTCATGTCGGTAATGACCATGTGGTAAACATTGGCCTTCAGCTTGGCAATGGCTTCCTTGGCTGAGCTGGCGGTTTCCACCTCAAAATGGTGGATTTCCAGAATGGTCTTGAGCGTCAGCAGTATGGCCAGCTCGTCATCAACCAACAGAATGCGGCGTTTCATGTGAACTCCAGGGGAATCTTGAATCGCTTTAAATCGCGCTATTAAGATGCAGCCAGCATTGGTATTGGTTGTGAGCTGCTGCACGCGTGCTGCTTCGGAAAGCCCCATTATAATACCTTTCGTGCCTCGATTTTTTGTCCAAAGTTTTGGCTGCCGCGCCACTCAGGCGGATGGGGCCGCCCTGGAGCGCCAACTTGCGACACAGGGCCTGTCACAGGCCCATTCTGCCCGGGAAGCTGACGTTGTCGTACTGAATACTTGCACGGTCACCGCCGCCGCCGATCAGGACGCCCGCGCCTCGGTCCGGCGTATCCATCGCGAAAATCCAGCGGCAAAAATCATGGTCACGGGCTGCTATGCTCAGCGCACTCCGCAGGAGATTGCTTCCCTGCCCGGCGTGACCTGGGTTGTGGGAAATTCCCATAAGCATCGCGTGGCGGAGATTGCCGCCGGCGCAGGATTCCAACCGGAACTCCACGCTCAATCCCTTGAGGGCCCTTCCATGGAGCATGGGTTTGGCGATCCTGTGATTCATGAAAATGGACCGCAGAATTTTGTCTCTCTGGAAACCGTAACTCTTTCAGCGCCTGCGTTCACTTTGGTAGGCGATATCTTTGCCCATACTGAGCTGATCGCCGCTCCGGTCTTCGCCGGTGACAGCATCGCGGAAAAAACGCGTCCCAATCTCAAGGTGCAGGATGGATGCGACAACCGCTGCTCCTTCTGCATTATTCCCAGCGTCCGCGGCCAGAGCCGCTCCATGCAACTCGATCGTGTAATCGCAGAAGCCAATGCGCTGGTGGCGGCCGGATATCGTGAGATTGTGCTCAGCGGCATCAACCTTGGCCGCTGGGGCCGCGACTTCCAGCCGCAACAGAGGTTTGAGGAGCTCGTCCGCGCGCTCTTGGATCACACCCGTATTGAAAAAATTCGCATCAGCTCCGTGGAACCCATGGACTGGAGCGACGATCTGATTGCCTTGGTCTCCGGTTCGCCGCGCATCGCGAGGCACGCGCATGTTCCGCTGCAATCCGGCAGCGACCGCATCCTGCGCCGCATGCATCGCAAGTATCGTCCGTGGCATTACGCTGAGAAAATCAGAAAGATCCATGAAGCAATGCCCCAAGCCGCCATCGGCGCGGACGTCATGGTTGGCTTCCCCGGCGAAACTGACGAACTCTTTGAAGAAAGCCGCAGCTTTATCGACCACCTGCCGTTCACTTATCTGCATGTCTTCACGTACTCGTCGCGGCCGGGCACGCCTTCAGCGGCCATGCCAGATCAGGTGCCGGTGCATGTGGCGCGGGAGCGCAATCGAATTCTGCGCGAACTGGCGGCAGAAAAGAACCGCGCCTTCCGCCAGAGTTTTGTTGGACAAACTCTGGAAGTGATCACGCTGCAGGCCGGTAGCGACGGGTGGACAGAGGCGCTGAGTGACAATTTCTTGAAAGTGCGTATCGCTGGGCGACATCGAGCAAACGAAATATTGCAAATAGAAATAATCGCCGCGGGTGATGACGACCTCGAAGCGAAAAAGAGCTTTTGTAACTCTGAGGCTGCGATGCCACGCGCCGTACGATTAGCCTGATAAATGCCTTGATTCGACCGTCGAAGCAGGTTAAGTTGTTCGACGCCACTTGAAAAAATCATCTCACATTCATCTTGGCCTCCTGACCACTCTTGCGCTCTCCCTCTCTTCGTGCCGCACTCCCAGGGAAATGCAGCGGTGCGTTGACGACCACCAAGTGGTTGTGGATGACCAGTTCTGCGAAAGTAATCCCGTCAATAGCAATCGCTACCGCTGGTATTACGGAGGCGGTGGAAATTATTCGACCGGTAGTCCAGCAAGCGGAGGTAGCTTTGAGCCGCATTCAGGCTTCTCTGGCGTTCGTGGCAATGGAGCAACTCTTCCAGCGTAAGTAGAGGTGGCTTTGGGAGTTCTGCCGGTCATTCAGGTGGAAGCGGCGAATGAGACGGCTTTCACTTACGCCGCGCGACAATTGGCAGGAGAAGGTTGCACGCTCAGGTCTTCTGTACCATTCGCCCATCAACGCTGATCGTGATGAGCCCACGCCGTATTGGGACGAGTCCGCATATTACCTTTTCTCTTCCGCTGAAGTGGACAAAATAGAAAAGGCCACCAACGATCTCCAGCAGATGTGTCTTGAGGCTGGGCAACACATCATCGACAAAAAGCGCTTTGCTGACTTAGATATCCCCCCTGACGCCGTTCCAGCGATCGAGCAAGCGTGGGAAGATGAACCTCCTGCCATCTATGGGCGGTTTGATTTGGCCTATGACGGCTCAGGGCCACCGAAGCTGCTGGAATACAATGCCGACACGCCGACTTCATTAGTGGAAGCTGCCGTGATCCAGTGGCAGTGGCTGGAGGACTGCTTCCCCGGCTCAGATCAGTTCAATTCAATCCATGAGCGCCTGATCTCGAAATGGAAGGAGCTTAAAGCCTACGTTGCCTCACCCGTCTACTTTGCCACGCTGGAGGACATGGAAGACATAATCACCGTAACGTATATGCAGGATACGGCGGACCAGGCGGGGCTGCGCACCAAACGAATTCTAGTCCCGGATATCGGTTGGGACAGTAACCAGAAGTGCTTTGTCGATCTTGACATGAAGATCATCAAGACGATCTTCAAGCTTTATCCATGGGAGATGATGCTGAAAGATGAATTTGGCTCGCATGCGCTCGCAACGATTGGCCAGGTACAGTGGATGGAGCCGATCTGGAAAATGATGTTCTCCAACAAGGGCCTGCTCGCCATCTTGTGGGAACTGTATCCGGGCCACGCAAACTTGCTTGAGGCCCATTTGAATGATCCAGAAACAATGACGGAGTATGTGAAAAAGCCGCTGTTGGGGCGCGAAGGAGCCAATATTACGCTTAAGATAGCTGGTGGTGAAACATCCACTTCTGGCCCCTATGGCGAAGGACGCTACGTTTACCAGGCTGTAGCGCCCATTCCCGAAATGAAATCACATTATCCTGTGCTCGGCAGTTGGGTGATTGACGGTGAAGCCGCCGGGATGGGTATCCGCGAATCGAACAATATGATTACGGATAACCTGAGCAGGTTTGTCCCGCATCGCTTCGAGTAACAGCTTGCCATGCTATAATTTTCACTGTCTTGCCACGTATGTGGCGCCCCCCGCAATTCCACTAAAAGCGTGAGTTTGCCGGGAGGGTTCAGGAGGATCGCATAGATAAACGCTTTATTAAGATGAATGAGCGGATCCGCGCACGTGAAGTACGCGTGATTGGCGCGGACGGCGAGCAGCTTGGCATCATGACGCCGCAGGATGCGACCCGAAAGGCCCGGGAACAGAGTCTTGATCTGGTAGAGATTTCCGCCACCGCGGTGCCGCCTGTGTGCCGCATCATGGACTATGGCAAGTTCCTCTACGAGCAGGAAAAGAAGGAACGGGCGGCCAAAAAGAACCAGAAACAGATCGTCCTGAAGGAAGTAAAGTTCAGCGTGAACGTGGATGAGCATGATTACGTCACCAAAAGAAACCACGTTTTACGGTTTCTTGCCGAAGGTGACAAGGTAAAAGCCAGCCTGCGTTTCCGCGGACGAGAAATGGCCCACCAGAATCTGGGAAGAAAAGTTCTGGAGCGGCTGGTGACTGAAGTCGGCGACAAAGGAATTGTGGAATTCAGGCCGCGTATGGAAGGCAATACGGTCCACGTGATCCTGGCTCCTCCAAAACAGGTGCCCGGCGGCGCAAAAAAGCAGGATAAACCGCCGCAGCAGCCTCCAGCACAAAGCGTACCGAGACCGTAAACTGGATTTTGGTTCTGCTAATTGCCAATTGCTAAGTACTAATTGCCGAGGCCGCAAAGCGGCCGAGAGATTTTTATGCCTAAACTGAAAACGCACAAAGGCGCAGCTAAACGCTTTAAGAAGACCGCGACCGGCAAGATCAAGCGCGGTAAAGCGTTCAAGCGCCATATTCTTACCTCCAAGGACACCAAGCGCAAACGCCACCTCGATACCGACACACTGGTAAGTGCGGCCGATGCGCCAAAAGTCAAGAGGATGATCCCTTACTAGGGACAGAGCCCGGCCCGCCTGATGAAAATCAGCGCTGAGGCTGGACCTGAAAAAACGAGCGCAGTCCAAAAAGATTGCGTTCAACGCGAGTGAACAGGGACCTAAAACCTTCCCTGCAGCCGCGATAACCGCCGGAATCCGGCAACAAAAAAGGGAGCGAACCATGCCTCGCGTAAAACGTGGTACTAAACGCCGCCAGCGCCGCAAAAAAATACTTGAGCGCGCAAGTGGATATTTTCTAACAAAATCAAAACTCCATCGCGCTGCTAAACAAGCGGTGGAGCGCGGCCTCAAGTTCGCCTACTCCGGACGCAAGCAGAAGAAACGCCAGTACCGGTCCATCTGGATCGTCCGTATCGGCGCGGCGTCTCGCGCCCAGGGCATCAGCTATAACCAGTTCATCAGCGGCCTCAAGAAGGCCGGCGTGGAACTGGACCGCAAGATCCTGGCTGATATCGCTACGAACGACTCCGCTGGTTTTTTGGCATTGTGCGAAACCGCGAAGCGGGCCAACGAAAAAGCCAAAGCGGCATAAGCAAAGCTTAACCACAAAGGACACAAAGGTTCACAAGGAGTTGAGCTTCCAAGAAGCCACATCTTCGTGTTCCTACGTGTCCTTTGTAATTTGGGCTCTAAAAAACCTCGACCACAGGCCTGACGGTGGAGCTGCGGATTTCCAACAGGCCACATCTTCGTGTTCCTTCGTGTCCTTTGTGGTTAGTCGTCCTTTGTGGTTAATTTTTTCTGCAGCCCAGAGTACAATCCCTGCCATGCTATCCCGCAGATCGTTTTTCAAGACCGCTGGACTTGGCGCTGCTGTGGCCGCCTCCGCAAGCCTTCCTACCGAACTACTGAGTTGGGCCGAGCCTCAGCGCACGCCGCAGCCGGGCGGCCCTATCCTGCTCAACAGCAATGAGAACGCTTACGGGCCATTTCCCAGCGTGCTGGCCATGAAGAACCCGTTTCAGGACGCCAACCGCTATCCTGACCGCGGCTATGACAAGCTGATCGAGCGCATTGCCGCCATGCACAATGTGAAGGCCGACCAAGTAACGCTGGGCTGCGGATCGACAGAGATTCTCAAGATGGCTGCCAGCGCGTTTACCGGTCCGGGCAAAAAGCTGGTGATGGCTTCGCCGACGTTTGAAGCGATTGAATTCTATGCCAAGGCCGCGAATGCTGAAGTAGTGAAGGTCCCTCTGGCTGCCACGTATGCTCACCAGCTGGTGCAGATGGCGGACGCCGTAGGGAAAAACGGCGGATTGATCTACATCTGCAACCCCAACAATCCCACGGCCAGCGTAACGCCGCGGCGCAGCCTGGAAATTTTTATCCGCAACCTACCGCCGAACACCTACGTGCTGATGGATGAGGCTTATCACGACTTCGTCCCCGTGGCCGCCGACTATATCTCTTTTCTGGCAACGCCGGTCGACCCCGACCGCGTCATTGTGGCCCGCACGTTCTCAAAGATTTACGGCATGGCCGGCCTCAGGCTGGGATATGCCGTTACTTCGGCCAAGAACAGCAAAGCCATGGCGGCGCACAAAGTTGAGGACAGCACAAACATTTTGGCCCTGCGCGCCGGTCTTACGTCACTTGAGCATGACGATGAACATAAGACAGCCGAGCTGCGGAACAGCTTTGACCGCGATGAATTCCAGCGCCAGGCAAAGCTGCGCAAGCTCCAGGTGATCCCCTCCTGGACAAATTTTGTAATGTTTAATACGCAGCGGCCCATCCGGACGGTGATCGATTATTTCAAGAACAACAATATCCGCATCGGCCGTCCCTTCCCGCCCATGGATACATACGCCCGCGTCTCTCTGGGCCAGCCGGCGGAAATGAAAGCCTTCTGGCAGGTCTGGGACAAGATGGCGGCGGGAAATAGGCCGAACGGCTCGGGTAGATTCCTTCGATAGAAATTTTCCCGCGATAAGCCTTCCCATATCTATTTTCCTTTCTGGCCTTTGCAGGCGCTGGCTCGTTTCGGCATGACCGGGTTTGAGTGTATTTTTCCGCCTCTAAATCCAGAGCGCCGGTCGCGGCGAATATACGTGACGGCGCGCACTGCCCCCTTCCTATAGCCGACGGACAATGGTGCCGTGGGATTTTTCGAAAAACTTGTCATGCACAAGGGTTTACCGGGCTCTTAGAGGGAGGCAATTATGGAGATTTCAGTAGAACATTTAGGCGACGTTCAGTTTGAAATCAAGGCCGGCCAGCACACATTTTTTTCTGACCAACCGGTTGAGAATGGCGGTCACGACGAAGGCATGACTCCGCCGGACTTGCTGCTGGCGTCTCTGGGCTCTTGTGCGGGCTTTTACGCTGCCATGTACTTGCGCAAACATAAGCTCGCAACTGAGGGCACGCTAGTTCGCGTATACGCCGATAAGCTAAAGAACCCCGCGCGATTGGATAATTTCCGCATAGAGATAGATGCGCCGGTCGGCTTGTCGGAGCAGCACAAGGCCGGGGTGGAAGAAGCTGTGCATCATTGCCTGATTCACAATACTCTGTTGCATCCGCCCCAAATTTCCATTGCAGTCAACAGCTCGGAATTGTTGGAACGCACGGCGTAATCGGCGGCGTTTCCCGCGCATATCGCGCTGGGAGACAACTTCCGGCGCTGTGACTCCATCTCTTTTTTAGTAACTTCCCAAGGGAGAGAACCCATGCCGCTACTCGATCAAGCCGCCAAATGGACCACCAACAAAATGCCCAAGGTAATTACGCCGAAAGCCCACGCCATCATTGACTACGCAATGGCAGCGTCATTCTTCGGCATGGCCGCTTTTTTCTGGCGGCGGAACAAGCGCGCGGCCGTAAGCGCGCTGGTCTGCGGCGCGGCGGAAACCATTACCGCTCTGTGTACGGACTATCCTGGCGGCGTGGTGAAAGAAATTTCTTATGAAACACACGGCACTATCGACTTTGGCCTGAGCGGCATGGTTGCCAGCCTTCCTGACATGCTTCGCTTCGCCGACGAGCCGGAATCCCGCTTCTTCAGAATGCAGGGCCTCGGCCTGGCCACCGTAACCGGCCTTACCGATTTCACCGGCAGCGGTGAAGGCAATCAGTTGGAAGAGTTGGATAGACGGTCGGCGTGAAATAGCAGTTAGCAATCAGCATTCAGCCAAACCCTTTCTACCGCAAAGTACGCAAAGTACGCAAAGGAACTGAAGAACAATTTCGTAAGTTCGATGATCCGCGCATTGACCGCATACTGACAACTGTGTGGCTTTGTGACCTTCGCGTCCTTTGCGGTTCAATTTCTTTTGCTGAGCGCTGATGGGCTGACTACTGAAGTGCTTTCCACAACGCAGTGCGTTATACTCCGCAAAGAACATCATCCCCCGAGGTGTCGTTTACCTATGTCATTGAAACTTGCTCGCGAAATGGAAACTGAGACGGAAACAAGGACTTTCAACGACGATTTTCCCGCGCTGGAAGAAAAAATCTATAAAGCTATTGAACTGCTGAAGTCGGCGCGCGAGGGCAAAGCGGCCGCGGAGCGCGATGCCGGCCGCCTGCGCGAGCAATTGGAAACGCGCGAAGAAGAGCTCGACGTGCTGCGCGGTGAAATGATCGCCCTGCGCAAAGAGCGCGAGGAAGTCCGCGGGCGCGTGGAAAAGATGCTCAAGCAGATCGACGCGCTGGTAACGGAAGGCTGAAAGCTGTGATCGTGTAAAGTGAGCGGCGAGGCTGGCAATATGCCGAGCCGATTGCTCAGGAGCAGGAAACCTTGAAAAGGTGAAATGCTTTGAAGCGGTTTGGAGCGAAGCGACAAACATGAGCGTCCAGCACAACATGACCACCACGCAGTTTGAGCTGCATGGCTTTGAAGTGGTGCAAACACTGGGCATGGTACGCGGAATCATTGTGCGTTCCCGTTCGATCTTCGGCACCATTGGCGCCAGCTTACAGACGTTGGTCGGCGGCAACATCACGCTGCTGACCAACCTTTGTGAAAGAACACGCCAGGAAGCGCTGGATCTGATGTTGCAGCATGCCGGGCAGCTTGGCGCCAATGCCGTGGTCGGCGTTAGGTATGACGCGACGGAGATCATGCAGGGCGTCACGGAAGTTCTGGCGTATGGGACAGCCGTCGTGGTCAAGCCAAAGAACAGTTAAAGCCGTTAGCGCGGCAAGCGGCCTGCGTCAGGAGCCTAAACGAACTAGCCGGAGACATGCCGTCAAGCGGTTTGGAGCCAAGCGACAAAAATAAAGACTTGACCCGGCATTAACTCGGACGATAATCAATCCAACAGAAGTTTTTTTGCGAAGGAGAATCAGCTTGGTGACTCAACCGACAGCAGCGCCGCCCGTCCGAGTGGAAATTTACGATCAGGTTTACAACCTCCGCGGCGTGGATGCGGAATACATCCTGAAGCTGGCGGAATTCGTGGACGGCAAGATGCGCACCGTGGGAGAACAAACATCCACCATCGATTCCCTGCGTCTGGCCGTGCTGGCGGCGCTCAATATCGCCGACGAATACCACATCCTCAAAAAGAAATATGACCTGCTGGCGGGCGAGTTCAACCGCCGTGCCGGACAGTTGGCTGGCGCCTTGGATCAGGTTCTGCAGGACGAACGCCGGGCGGGCTAGAAAACATCTAATTTCCAAAGATTCCCTGCATCTCAGCGGAAGATGTTGCTGCCGTCTTCAAGAAAGCAGCATGCCTCCGTCGATCGCCCTACATCGAAACATGGTCACCGAACTCGGACTCACTTCTGAGTGGGCACGCGTCCGCCAATTGGCCGATCTCGAATAGACGTAATGATCCGAAACGCAATCGCAATCACACCTGAATAACAGCAACCGTGTAAGCTGATTCTTGATCATTATTTTGCAATTTCCTGGTCCGCAAGCGTACCTATTGATGTAAGGAAAGATCTCAGGGACGAATCGTTTGAAACTCGCTTTTATCATTGCGTTGATGCTTCCTTTTGCATTCGAGACGACCAGTGCTCAGAGCAAAGAAACGCCCCTTCCCGACTCTCAACTCCCAACCCTCACCTCGCGCTCGAATCTGGTGCTTGTGCCGGTACTGGTGAAAAGCAAGGCTGCCAGGATTGTCTTTTCGCTTACAGCGGACGATTTCATCCTCACAGATAACGGCGTTCCTCAGCCTGTGCGGATTGAAGAAGGCGCGCTCGGGCAGCCCCTTGCGCTGGCCGTCATCGTACAGACCGGAGGTCAGGGTGCAGCACACCTCCGTGATTATCGCAATCTGGGGGCGATACTGGACGCGGTCATTGGTGGCGTGCCACATCGCGCTGCTGTGATCGCTTTTGACAGCAAGCCTCGCATCGAACAGGACTTCACCCCAGACACTGACGCGGCTGCCGAGACGATTGCCGACCTTCCCGATGGTGATACGGGCGCGGCCATTCTTGACGCGCTCAACTTCGGCATTCAGCTGCTGCGCAATCAGCCGCCGGCCTACCGTCGCGCCGTCCTGCTCTTCAGCGAGACCGCGGATAGCGGCAGCCAGACAAGCCTGGAGGATGCCGTTCGCGCGGTAGAGGAGACGAACACGGCAATCTACAGCTTCGGTTTTTCCACCACAGGAGCCGCTGTGAAGCACGAAAAATCAAAGCTGCCTGCGCCGGGAGGAACCTCTTACTCCAACGAACCCTACAAGCCGGGCGGCTGTATGAGCAAAGATCCTAAGGCCGATCCGGATGCGCACGGCAATCGCGCCGCGCAAGCACTGGATTGCGCTGGCGATTTGCTTCCGCCATTGCGGCTGGCGAGGATCGCCTTCCTCGCCGCAAAAGACGGCCTCAAGCGCAATGTGCCTGAGTCTGTGGCCCAACTGACCGGCGGCGAATATTTTGCCTTCAAAGACTCGAAGAGCCTTGCCCAGCACCTGATCACCATCTCCAATGATGTGCCGAACTATTATTTCCTGAGCTTCCGTCCTCAGTCGCTGCACCCGGGTCTCCATGCGCTGGAACTGCGAGTAAAGAACAGGCCAGAGTATAAAGTAAACGCGCGCAAGGGATATTGGGTGGATGCTGGGGCGGAGCAACCGAAGAAATAGCCCGCACGCAATATACTGAAGGCTTTACGGCAACTCTCCGAGATAAGGAAAGGCATACCAGCCAAGCCAGGCAAACAGCAGCCAGTGCAGAATCAGATTATTCGTGAATGACTTTTTGTTCCCCCTCCACATAAAGATCGTCCAGAGAAGCACCAGCCATCCCGCATTCAACGCACAAATACCATAGGTAAATCGCTTCCCTTGATATTGCAAACCGTAACTCCAACTACCGGCAAAATACACAACGGCTAAAACCGTCAGCACGGAAAGCAAGATCCATGAGCGCCTCGGGATATCTGCTTTGCCATGAAAAAGGCCGGGGTTCCACAAGAAAAACAATCCGGCGGGTACCAGCACTGCGAGCCAGGTCAATCGACCTGTCGAAAGAAAGAGCGCAGGGATGACAGTAAGCGTTGGAAATGGGCAGCGGAGCGTCGGGACACCATCCAGCATCAGTCCCCAATACGCGGGGAGCGCAAGCGCAACACCCGCTACGGCCGTCGAGTAGGAGCTTTTCACGATATGGTTGTACCCGCAACAAAGCTTCACCCGCAACATCGCGATATACTGAAAGGTTCATTCATCTGTCCCGGAGGACGCATATGGCTTCATCCGCAGTCACTTACGCCAGAGAAAACCAGCAGAAATTTTTAGGTGAGTTAAAAGACCTGCTCCGCATCCCCAGCGTGAGCACCGCGCCGGAGCACAAAGAAGATGTCCGCCGCGCAGCCATGTTCGTGGCCGACGAGATGCGCCGCATCGGCCTGGAAAACGTTGAGGTCATCCCAACCAAGAACCATCCGCTCGTCTATGGCGACTGGCTGCACGCGCCGGGCAAGCCCACTGTACTCTGTTACGCACACTATGACGTCCAGCCGCCCGACCCGCTGAATGAATGGCTCTCGCCGCCGTTTGAGCCCACTGAGCGCAATCAGAACATCTACGCCCGTGGCGCCGTGGACGACAAAGGCCAGCTCTGGATGGAAATCAAGGCCGTGGAAGCGCTCATGCGTGGACACAACGGCAAACTGCCGCTCAACGTGAAATTTATTATCGAAGGTGAAGAGGAAGTTGGCGGCGAGTCGATCGCGGCTTACGTCCGCGCGCAAAAAGCCAAACTGAAAGCCGACTTCGCTCTGGTCTGCGATACCGAGCTCTTCGCGCCCAATCTTCCTACGCTCTGCGTGGGCTTGCGCGGCCTGGTTTATACCGAAATCGAAGCCGTCGGCGCCAAGACTGATCTGCATTCCGGCATGTACGGCGGCGCAGCGCCTAATCCGTTTTTTGCGCTCATCGAGATCATCAGCAAGCTAAAAGATTCCAAAGGCAAGATCCTGATTCCCGGCTTCTATAAAGGGATGAAAGCGCCGAGCAAAGACGAACTCAAGACTTGGAAGCGCCTGCCGTTCAATGAAGAGCACTACCGCAAGACTGAAGTCGGTTCAAAAGTGCTGACCGGCGAACCCGGCTATTCCGTGCTCTATCGCACATGGGCCCGCCCAACGCTTGAAGTCCACGGCATGCCCGGCGGCTTTACCGCTCCCGGAGCCAAGACCGTAATCCCCGCCCGCGCCTTTGCCAAGGTCTCCATGCGCCTGGTGCCCAACCAGGACCCTGACGACATCCTGAAGAAATACACCAAGTTCATCAAGAAGCTGACGCCCAAGGGAATTGAGACGAACGTCAAGGTCTTCAGCAAAGGCCCAGCCTGCGTGGTAGCCACCAACAATCAGTACATCAAAGCTGCCACCGAGGCGTTGCATGACGTTTTTAAGAAAGATACGGTCTTTATCCGCTCCGGCGGCTCCATTCCCATCGTGACCGATTTTCAGGACGTTTTGAAAATCCCCAGCGTAATGATGGGCTTTGGCCTGCCCGACGACAATCTCCACGCGCCCAACGAGAAGTTCCATATCCCCAACTTCTATCGGGGGATTGAATCGATCATCGGGTTCTTTGAGAAGCTGGGAGCATAAGAGGATCAGGTGATCTGGTGATCGCACGTGATCGGGAGATCGAAGAACCGAACGCTGCCTCTCTTCGCGTTGCCGACGATGGCTGCGCCATTGTTCCGCAAGTCGTAACTGCTGAAGACATCCGTTGCTTGCTCCTTGGTTTAGAAGAGTCAACATCGCAGCGCACTAGAGCGGGCGTGCGACATTTATTAAGCAATCCGGTTGTGGCCGAGCTGGCAGCGGATCTGCGCTTGCTTGGGATCGCACAGTCGGTTCTAGGCCGCGATGCTTTTCCCTTCAAAGCCACACTATTTGACAAGTCCTCGATGGCAAACTGGCTGATTACCTGGCATCAGGGCACCGCCCTGCCACTTCGCGAAAGACAGGAAACGCCGGGCTGGGGACCATGGTCGACCAAAGAAGGCATAATTTATGCGCACGCTCTAGCCAGTGCGTTGGAAAGGGTTGTGGCGCTTCGGCTACATCTAGATGACTCGAACCAGGAAAATGGTCCACTGCGGGTGATTCCAGGCAGCCATTGCCAGGGTGTTTTGAGTGATCAGCAGGTTGAAACCGTTGTCGGCCAGATAGAGCATGTAACATGCTTGGTCGAGCAGGGCGGTGTCATAGTAATGCGACCTCTCCTTATTCACGCTTCGTCGAAATCCCAATCGGACAAACCTCGCCGCGTGCTTCACATCGAATACGCAACCCGGGACACGGTCGCTGCGCCTTTGCAATTGGCGATCGCGTAGCTAAGCGCTTTGGCCTGCCCGACGACCTGCATGATCCGCTTTTTTATCCGCGCTCACCTGCGCAAATCCGCGGGTAAACCCCTCTTGCCGCATTTGAGCCTTGCGCTTCCGATCACGCGCGATCCCAGCGATCTCATCAATTCACCTTAATCCTTTAGCCCCTTGCACTCTGGTGTACCAATTCGCGCCTTAAGCCACCTTGCTTCCCTGCACCATTCGCGCTACAGTTTGTGTAGCTCTCGCGATTCTTCCGTCCTCTTAAATAAAACCTCACAGGAGTGTTTTGGTCACTGGTTGCACAAGTGGTGCGACATCCTGTGGTCAGGCGCACTTATCCACAACATATTGTGGGCTTTGCTCTTGACCCCCGGTAACTCTCTGGGTACTCTAGCTGGAACGCGGGTTAGCTACTCCAGCCGGTAGCGCCGAAAGAGAAAAACGCACCTGCCAGCCACAGTCGTGCGACCATTGGCCATTCCTGAAGGAGTAGGAAGTTGCTAAAACTTAAGAAGCTGCAAATCCTTGGATTCAAGTCCTTCTGTGACCGCACGGAGCTGAAGTTTCCGGGCGAAGGTATTGCCGCCGTGGTGGGTCCCAACGGGTGCGGAAAGTCCAATATCTCTGACTCCATTTCCTGGGTGCTGGGAGAGCAGTCCGCCAAGAGCCTGCGCGGCGTGCGCATGGAAGACGTAATCTTTGCCGGCACGCGCGACCGCAAGCCCACCGGCATGGCTGAAGTGTCGCTCACGCTGATTGATCCCCAGGTGTATGAGGGCGAGGTCAGCGCCCAGCCAGAAATCGACGTCCGGGATGACATGCCGTCAGAAGACGATTGGGATGAGGCTTCTGTCCGCGCCAATGCCGCTGAAGCCACTGAAGCCCACGTCGCGGAAGTGCAGCCCGGTCCACTCGACTGGAAAGAGGGCATGGAAGGCGAGCCGTCGGATGCTCAAGCTACTGCTGTAGCCGAAGAAAGCACCGCAGATGCGACGCAGGAAGGATCGCCACAAGCAACGGCAGGACAACCAGCTTCGACCGAGCCCGATGTAGCTGATGCCCAAGCCGCGCAGACCAACGGCGCTGTGGTCCTCAAGATCCGCCGCCGCAAGTTCAAGCCCATGGCATTCGCCAAAGGCGAAATCATGGTCACGCGGCGACTGTTCCGCACCGGCGAAAGCGAATATCTCTTAAACGGCAAGCTCTGCCGCCTGCGTGACATTCAGGACATCTTTATGGGCACCGGCCTGGGGCCGGAGTCATACGCCATCATCGAACAGGGCCGTATTGGCCAGATCCTGAGCAGCAAGCCGTATGATCGCCGCGCCATCATTGAAGAAGCCGCCGGCATTACCAAGTTCAAGACCAAAAAGCGGCTGGCGGAAGCACGGCTGGAACAGTCGCGACTCAATCTGGCCCGCATCAATGACATCTTTGACGAAGTCACAAAGCAGATGAACTCGCTCAAGCGCCAAGCCTCCAAGGCTGAGCGCTATGCCCGCCTGCGCGACGAGATGAAAGAAAAGCTGCGCGTGGTGCTGGCCAGCAAGTTCGCCCAGATGGGCCGCGATGAAGCCGGGCTGAACGATTCGCTGGAAGCCGTTGGCGAAGAGATTCGCGGACATGCCGAGGCCGTGAGCGCCAAAGAAACAGAATTCTCAGAGCGCACGCAACGCGGCTACGCCATTGAAAGCGAGATCGCGCACAACAGCCAGACAATGAATGCCCTGGCCGTTGAGACTGAGCGCGCTATTTCCCGCCGTGGATCGAACCAGGAGCGTTGCGCTGAGCTGGACGCGCGTTCTGCAGCAGCCCAAGCCGAACTCGAGCGTGCGCAAGCGCAATTGCTTTCCTTGACTGAAGAAGTGCAAACCAACCGCAGCTTTGCCGAATCCGCGGCTTCTGAAGTTGCCGCAGCACAGCATGAATGGCAAGCGGCGCAGCAGTCTTCGCAGGACGCGGCCACTGCCCTCTCCGATCTTGAACGCCAGCAAGAAGCGCGCCGCCAGAACGTAATGGAAGCCATGTCTTCGGCCTCGCAGGTGCGTAATCAGGTGATCCAGGCAGAAGAGCACATGACCGCGCTGGATCGCGAAGCCATGCGGCTTGAGCGCGAGGCTACCGCCGCGCAGATTGACATTGAAAGCTTCGGCGGCAAGCGCGGACAGATCGCTTTTGAGTTTGAAACCATCACGCAAACCGCCGCTGCTCTGGGTACTCGTATCCAGGAGATTCGCGGGCTCATTGAAAGCAAGCGCAAGGAGGAAGAAGATGGCAAGCGCAATCTTGATACTCTTCGCGCCGAGTATGCTACTGCTCTGGGCAAGAAAAGCTCGCTGGAATCGGTGATCAATGAGCACGGCTACTCCACGGAATCCGTAAAGCGCCTGTTCCAGTCGAACGCCATGGGCCATGGATTCACCCCTGCCGGCGTGCTGGCAGACTTCCTTGAAGTCGAAACCCGTTATGAAGGCGTGGTGGAAGAATTCCTGCGCGACGAACTAAATTACGTCGTGGTCAAGTCCTGGGATTCGGCCAATGAAGGCATGCGTCTGCTTCAATCAGACGTTGACGGCCGCGCGACTTTCCTTGTCCATCCTGAAGACGCGCAAGCCAAATTTTCCTTCGCCGCCAGTGACGCGCCGCCACCGACTTCGGAGCGGCGAGAAGAACTCGTCTCACTAAAGAACTGCATCCGCGTGCTGGATGGCTTTGGCCGGTCGCTTGAAGTTGTGCTGCCCAAGCTGCGCGATGGCTACATTACCGCCGACGCCAGCATTGCCCGCAACCTGGCGCTGGAAAACCCCGACGCATATTTCCTCTCCGCCACCGGCGAGTGCTTCCACAACGTAACGGTGACAGGCGGCAAGCAGCGCAAAGAAGGTCCTCTTTCGCTCAAGCGCGAACTGCGTGAGATTGGCAAGATCGCTTCTGACCTGGAAGCGGCAATCCGGAACGAGCAGGCGCGTGTGCAGACTCTTGGCCGTGAACTCACAGAACTGAGTAAGCTGCTGAGCACGCTGGAAGAAGAGCGCCGCGAGGCGGAAAAGCAGGCCCTTACCTCGGGCCATGCCCTCAAGCAAATGGAGTCTGATCTGGCGCGCACGGAACAGCGCCTGAACACCTATCGCCTGGAGATTGAGCGGACGCGGTCAGCCCGGAACGAGAAAGAACTTGTTGTCGCAAAGAAGCGCGAACAGGCGGAAGCGCTGGAACAGAAACGCCAGGCGCTGGAAGACGAGATGAAGGTCGCGCAGCAACGGTTAGTCTCCTTGAAGACGGCGCGTGACGAAGCCGCGCAGACTGCTTCACAAGCTGCGGCGCATCTCGCTGTGGTGGAAGAGCGTCGCCGCACAGCGGCATCTGCACTGGAACGGATTGAAGCACTGGCAGCCGAAGCCAAGCAGCGGGTCGAGTCATTGCAGACGCAGATCCATTCTGCGGCTGCAGAGAAAGTCCAGCGCGAAGCGGAGAACATGCAAATCGCGGACCGTCTGGAAGCGCTGAGCACTGAAAAAGCTGCGGCGGAAGCCACCGGAGTACAGCTTCAGCATGAGTCTGACCAGGTCCGCGCACGTATTGCCGAAATCGATCAAGAACTGAAAGCCGCACGTATTGAATTGGACGCCGCGCGTGAGCGCAAGAGTGAGATCGGCACGCTGCTGGCCAAGTTGCAGTCTGACTTGGCGCACATGGCTGAATCCTGCTTGAACGAGCTCGGCATCAGCGCAGACGACCTCCGCGCCAACACAGAAATTCCGTTGGTGGAAGGCGAGCAGCTTGCGCTGGATGAAAATAGCTATCGCGAGATGCGTACGAAGCTGGACAACATGGGTCCGGTGAACATGATGGCACTGGAAGAATTCAAGGAGACCGAGACGCGCCACCAGTTTCTGGAGACGCAGCGCAAGGACCTGTTGGAGTCCATTGAGAACACGCAGGCCACCATCAAGGAGATCGACGAGTTCTCACGCCAGAAATTCCAGGAAGCGTTTGACCGCATCAATGAGAATTTCCAGTTTACCTTCCGCAAGCTCTTTGGCGGCGGACAGGCCTTCATGCGCCTGACGGACGAAGTGAACACAGCCGAAAGCGGCATTGACGTGGTGGCTTCACCTCCGGGCAAGAAGCTGCAAAACGTACTGCTGCTTTCCGGCGGTGAAAAAGCGCTCACCGCTCTGTCACTGCTGGTCGGCATCTTCCAGTATCAGCCCAGCCCGTTCTGTATCTTAGACGAGGTGGACGCACCGCTGGACGAAGCTAACATCGGCCGCTTCACGGAACTGATCCGGGAAATGGCCGTGCAGACACAGTTCATCATCATCACGCACAGCAAGAAAACGATGTCGATTGCGCCAGTGATGTATGGAGTGACGATGCAGGAGCCGGGCGTATCAAAGATCGTCTCCGTGAAGTTTGGCGCGGAAAGCGGAATTCAAAGAGCAGCGTCGGCGTAAACGTCTAAGTGATTATTCTGGACCGCCGCATTCAGCTCACAGTTCTCCTCATCCTGGAACTGTGTTGTGCGGTAGCTGCTCCCTCAATTCAGGCCGATAAAATTGTCATCTTGAAATCTGCTCGCACAATGACCCTGCTCAACGGGGGCAAAGTTCTCAAGACCTATAAAGTGGCTCTTGGATCGGTCCCTATCGGCCCGAAACGGGTTGAGGGCGATCATAAAACACCCGAGGGCGATTACATGATCGATGCAAAGAACCAGCATAGCCAGTTCCATTTGTCGCTACACATCTCCTATCCCAGCGCGGCAGATCAACAAAGGGCGCGCAGCCTCGGTGCACGACCAGGCGGCGCAATCATGATTCATGGACTCGCCAGGCCATTTGCCTATCTGGGGCCATTGCACCGCCAAACCGACTGGACCGATGGCTGCATCGCCGTCACCAACGCTGAGATTGAAGAAATCTGGAAGCTGGTTCCGGTGGGAACCACTGTCGAGATCCGCCCGTAGTTTTCTTTTGAACTGGCTCAAAGATTTTTTTCCTCGTCAAGCGCATTTTCTGAATCGGCATTCAATTGCAGTCCGCAGCCAGATGCGCCGCGAAATTCTGGAGATCGATATTTTTGTATTTTGAAAAAATATTTTTTGGCGCACGTTTAATTTTTAGTAACCGGTACTACAAAGTCCCGTGAAAATCAATGCAAGAAAATCCTTGATTCATGCGGGTTTCACGGCTTGTGCAATTCCCGGCTTTTTTTTGCGCAGTGTATTCATTTGCATGTTTGAAATTTGTAATTTCCACGGTTGACAAAAATAGTTGAGAGGCTAGAATACGTCCTCGCCCACGTATTTCTGCCATGACAAGTCAAAGCGCACAAAGCCGAATTCTTCTACAGACAGATTTTCCTGAACTTACACTCCATGCTCGCGGCAAGGTACGCGATTTATACAATCTGAACGGACAACTTCTGTTCGTCGCCACCGATCGCATCTCAGCGTTCGATTATGTTCTGGCCACAGGTATCCCGGAAAAAGGGCGCGTGCTCACGCAGCTCTCGCTTTTCTGGTTTGATTTCCTGAAAGATGTGGTCAAGAACCATCTGGTCACGGCCAGCGTTGACCAGTATCCTGCTCCGCTAAAGAAATATGCCGATGACCTGCGCGGCCGCTCCATGCTGGTAACCAAAGCGCAGATGATTGACATTGAATGCGTGGCGCGCGGATATCTTTCCGGGTCGGGTTGGAAAGAGTACCAGCAGACCGGCGCGGTCTGCGGCATTAAGCTCCCGGCAGGCCTTAAAGAATCTGACAAGCTGCCTGAACCGATCTTTACGCCTGCCACCAAGGCGCTGAGCGGCCACGATGAAAATATCTCGATCGAGGAAATGGCCAAGCGCACGGGAAAAGAGATGGCAGAGAAGTTGCGCGATTTAACGTTAAAGATTTATAAGACGGCAGCCGACTATGCAGCCGGTCGCGGCATCATAATCGCGGATACCAAATTCGAGTTCGGGCAGACGTCTCAGGGCCTCATCCTGGCGGATGAAGTCCTTACACCGGACTCATCGCGTTTCTGGCCGGCCGATAAATATGCGCCAGGCAAAGCGCAGGAATCCTTTGACAAGCAGTTTGTTCGCGATTATCTGGAGGCAATCAAGTGGAACAAGCAGCCTCCTGCGCCTTCATTGCCGGAAGATGTTGCGCGGAAGACCAGCGAGAAGTACATAGAGGCATACAGGATTTTAGCGGGACGCGAGCTGCCCGCAGGTTGAGAAGCCGATGGCATGAATGCGCTTGATTGGATCATCCTCGTGATCATGCTCTTATCGGCCCTTCTGGCAGCGGCCCAGGGGTTCTTTTTTGAAGTTATCTGCCTGGCAGGTGCAGTGGTGGGGTATTTGCTGGCGGCGTGGGGGTACGGCAAGCTTTCCCCGTGGTATTTGCAGTACGTCAAGTTGCCCGCATTTGCGGACTTGGCGGGCTTTCTTACGATTTTTGTGTCGGTGGTCCTGCTGGCGGGCGCTCTTGCAAGGATAGCCCGCTGGATGGTGCACGAAGCAGGACTCCGATCCGTTGATCGCGCGCTGGGAGCGGCGTTTGGTTTTGTTCGCGGCATGGTGATCGTGACTGCCGGGTTAATGGCGATTACGGCTTTTGTACCTGAGTCGAAACAGCTGTCTGGCTCACAACTGGCAGGATACTTTCTGGTGGCGGGACGTGGCGCAAGCTGGCTGGCGCCGTCCGATGTCCGCGAGAAGTTTCGCGCTGGAATCATCAAACTCCGCGGTGGGCCCAGTCCGGGAGCGACAAAGAAGTGAATAAGTCGCGAGGCCGAACACCATGCCAAGAAAGCTGTTGGTGGTTTGAGGCGAAGCGACACAAACAAAAGATTGGCGCATCTGGAAAGTGAGGAGACTCTGTGAAGGACCAGCTCGAAGCACTCGTAGCGCAAATGTATAGCAGCGGCATTCTCTACTCTGAAGCCGTGCGGGAATTTAAGAAGCGCTTCATCATGAACGTCCTGCAGCAGAACCGGGGAAACCAGTGCAAAGCCGCCCGTGAATTGGGCATGCACCGTAACACACTCAGCCGGACGATCACTGAGTTGAAGCTGGATGTGCGCCAGCTCCGCGATGGTGGAAGGCGGCCTGTACGGAGCGAAAAGCCGGCGCTGCTGGACAAACAAAAGCTGGTTCGCTAGCACGCGGCTCTCCCTGAAATTGAATCCAATTTAACGTGTCAAACCTGGCTCCAGATACTGATGGAGGAAGAGCGTTCGTGCGTCCCGGATTCCGCTGGGACAGCTCCGATGCTTTTCTCTTCGATATTGACGGCACGCTGCTTAACAGCCGGGACGCGGTCCACTATTTTGCCTTCCGCACGGCCATACGCGAAGTCCTTGGGATTGAAGCCAGTATTGAGGGCGTGCCCGTTCACGGAAACACCGACGTAGGTATCCTGCGCGCCGTATTGCAACGTGCAGGCCTGCGCGACCGTGCCATTGATAAGCACATGCCGCAGATTGTGGCCCGGATGTCCGCCGAAGTGCAGCAAAACCACGAGCATCTGAATCCTGAGCTTTGCCCATCAGTTCTGGAACTGATCAAATATCTTCAAGACCAGGGCAAGCTGTTGGGAGCGGCTTCAGGAAATCTGGAAACGGTGGGCTGGCTCAAGCTGGAAAAAGCCAAATTGAGGCCCTCATTCGCATTTGGGTCATTTTCCTTTCCGCGAGAGATGCGTGCAGAAATCTTCCAGCACGGAATTGATCTGGCACGTCAGCGCCTGAGCGAGCAAGCATCTGTGACTGTAGTAGGGGATACGCCGTCCGATATTGAGGCGGCACGGAAAGTGGGCGTACCGGTGATTGCGATCGCGACCGGCATTTACTCTTTTGCCCAGCTTCAGGCCCATAATCCCGACGCATGCTTTGCCTGCGGCACTGATTTGCTGGCATTTACCGGTTGAATGCTTCACAAACTTCAGTAATTGGTCGCAATATTCCTGCCATGAATCGTTCTTAATGACGATACAATGATGTTTCCCGCATGAAAACCTTGTTCGCCATC
Organism: Terriglobia bacterium; assembly: GCA_020072645.1. NCBI lineage: Bacteria > Pseudomonadati > Acidobacteriota > Terriglobia > Terriglobia bacterium. The sequence goes on along the minus strand of JAIQGK010000001.1, from coordinate 371,392 downwards.
TTGTCGCTGTTTATCTGCATCGCCTGCATGGCCGCGGATAAACCCAAGTCCGTCGGGACTCCCCTGGTTTCCAAAGAAGACAAAAAAAATGCGGAAAAAGAATTCAAGAATGCGCAGGACTTGCAGCGGGCAGGCAAGCCCGACGACGCTCTCATAGCAGTACTTAAAGCCCAGGAGCTCATGCCTGGCAACGTGGAATTTATGACCATGGGCGAAATGCTGCGGCAGCAGATCGTCGGCGATCACATGGAAGCGGGAAACCATCTGGCCGCGGCGGGCGACCCCGCGGGCGCTGCACAGCGCTTTCGCATGGCGCTGGCTATTGACCCGCAGAATGCTTATGCTGCCCAGCGCTTGCGTGACGTGGAGCCGCCAGATGGCGACGCCGAACACAAACACGTGCTGCAATTGCTCGCCTCGGTGGACCAGATCAACCTGCAACCTCAGCCGGGAAGAAAGAGTTTTCATCTCCAGGGCGATACCCGGCAGCTCTATACCCAGATTGGCGCCGCTTTTGGCATCTCCATGCAATTTGACCAGAACCTGGCCAGCCGGGTCATTCGCTTTGACCTGGATAACGTAGATTTCTACACAGCAACTGACATTGCGGGCAAAATGACAAAGTCTTTCTGGTCTCCCATTTCCAGCCATGACGCCATGGTGGCCAGCGACACGGTCGAGACCAGAAAGCAATATGAGCGGCTGGCGTTGCGTACTTTTTACGTCGGCAATGTATCTGCGCAGACGGACCTGAACGATCTTGTCAATGTGATGCGCACCATCCTGGACATGAAGCTGGTCAGCATTCAGCCGAGCCAAAATACCATCACTGTGCGCGCACCCCGGGAACAGGTGGAAGAAGCGGCGAGCCTGCTTGATAACTTGATGGACGCCAAGCCTGAGATGTCGCTTGAGGTGACGGAATATGAAATCGATACCGACGGTCTGCGGGACATGGGCCTGAACCTGCCGACCAGCTTTCAGGTATTCAACATCCCTTCAGAAATCCGGCGAGTGCTGGGCTCAGACGCGCAAAGCGTCATCGATCAGCTGAACCGCACCGGAACCATTGATCCCAGCACCATTTCGCCATCAGCGCTGGCAAATCTGGCAGGCTCTCCTCTGCTGGGGCCGTTTCTGGTTTTCGGCAAAGGCAAGGGATTGACGGGGGTCACCGCTCCTCCGATCACTGCGAAGCTGTCCTTTAATTCCTCCATCGCTACCAATCTGGAGGCGATGACGCTACGAGCCATTGACGGTGAGGCCGCCACATTTCGCGTCGGCACAAAATTTCCTATCGTAAACAGCACATTCAGCAATGTAGCGCTCAGCACACGCGGTCAGATACAGGTAGGAAACACGCCGCAGTTCACCTATGAAGATCTGGGAATAACCCTGAAAGTAACTCCGCACTACCACTCGAACGGCGATATAACGCTGGTGACAGACCTTAAAATTCAAGGCCTGGGAACGCTACAGATCAACAGCATTCCGGACATTACCAGCCGTTCTTATGTTGGAACCATCACTGTGCATGATGGCGAGCCATCCGTAATTATGGGATTGATGAGTGAGCAGGAGCTGCGGTCCGTTCAGGGCTTCCCCATTCTCAGCAACCTTCCCGTGTTGAAAAATGTGTTAAGTTCAACCTCAAAAGAGCGCATCCACAATGAAATACTGATTATTATTACGCCGCACGTGGTGCGTAAGCCGTTTCATGATCGCGGCAGCAGCGTCTTCTGGAACGTAGGACCGTAGAAGAACATGCTTACCACTGACTCGCACTGATGACAGTGATACGGAAAACTTTTTCCTAAGGATCTCTTGAGGTCTTTTGACCTCGACCCGCCATGCTTACTTCCCTGCGTGATCGATTTCAAACTGCACAAGCTGTTTCAGATTCTCATACGGAATGTTGGCGATGCCCGGGACCCTGCGGCCATTGATGAAAACCGTAGGCGTCTCATTAACGTCCAGGGTCGCGCCCAGCGCCTGTGATTTCTTGATGCGGGCATCCGTTTCCGGCGAAGCTGCACAGGTAGAGATTTTCTGTGCATCGTAGCCGGCCGCAATGGCAAGTTCCTTCAATTTGTCATCGGCCGTGGCCAGCGCAATCCCGCCCTGGTTTTCGAAGATGGAATCCACGTATTTCCAGAATGCATCCTTGTCCATTTGTCCCGCGCAGTCGGCGTACTGCGCGGCTTTCAACGCCCACGGATGCAAGCTGGCGGGCAAAGGAAACTGCTGGAAGATGAACCGCACCTGGGGGAAATCCGCAAAAAGTTTTGCCAGAACGGGCTGCGCCACTTTGCAATGCGGGCACTCCAGGTCACTGAACTCAATGATCTCAATCGGCGGATTCTGGCCGCCGCGGCTGGGGCCAAACGCGCCTTTAAGATTGGCGCGCGCCGCGGCAAACGGGTCGGGGCCAAAAGGAATCATCTGTCCGGCAATCGCGGTCTGGGATCCCGGAGCCAGATAGAGATGCACCGGCGGTTGCTTGTTCATGGACACCAGAATTTCCGCAAGCCCTGGAATGCTTGATTCGCGGATATCAAATATTTGCCAGCTAACGCCCGGATCATAGCCGAAGCTCCGTTTCATGGAGGCTTCTACCTCCTCCATGGTGGGCAGGGCTGCTTTCTTTTGCGTGCTTTGTGGCGACGCAGCGGCGCTAGCGGTCTGGGTTGCCGATTTTTTGGGCGAAGCGGTTTGCTTTTTCGCGGGAGCGGTTTGAGCGTTCGCCCCGCCGAAAGCGAGAAGAATGAAGGTTAAGAGAGCTGTGGTCATTAATTTGGTCATGGATTTCATCGTGATTTTTTACACTTCCGATTTTTGTGCGATTGGAAAACGGCGGCCAAGGCCAAAGGCCTTCGGCGTAATTTTTAGTCCCGGCGCCGCCTGCTGGCGCTTGTATTCACTGCGCTCGATCATGCGGATCACGTCACGAACCAGCCGAACATCGTAGCCGCGGTCCGCAGCGATCTGTTCCGCAGTGCGGTAATCCTCAACGTAATCCTCAAGAATATTGTCCAGAACTTCGTACGGCGGCAGTGTATCAGAGTCCTTCTGCCCGGGGCGTAGTTCGGCGGACGGAGGTTTATCAATCGTCGATTGCGGAATGACCGGCCTAAGCGAGTTCACGTAGCGGCTCAGTTCGTAAACCATGGTCTTGGGAACATCCGAAATCACACCGAGTCCACCCACCATATCTCCATACAACGTGCAATAGCCTACTCCAACTTCTGATTTGTTTCCGGTCGTGAGCACCAGTGCGCCGAACTTGTTGGAAAACGCCATGAGGATGTTGCCGCGGATGCGCGATTGGAGGTTCTCTTCCGCAACATCTTCCCGCATGCCGGCAAATAACGGCGTCAGGGCCTTGCGGTAGCCATCAAAAATGTCACCAATGGCAATTACCTCAAAACGGATTCCCAGCTTGCACGCCAGCTCACGCGCATCCTTGATGCTGTGCTCGGAAGAGTACTGGCTGGGCATCGCAATGCCAGTCACATTCTCTTTGCCCAGAGCATCCACCGCAATCGCCGCCGTAAGAGCTGAATCAATGCCTCCGCTCAAGCCAATCACAACTTTGCTGAAGCCGCACTTGCGGACGTAATCTCGTGTCCCAAGGGCAAGAGCAGCGTAGGCGCTCGGAATGCCCACGGTGGTCTGCTCATGCATGTCGCCCTGCATGGTTTCAGAATCGAAGATAACCAGATCTTCCTCAAAGGATTTTGCCTGAGCCACAATTTCGCCATTCGGCGCGATGGCCATGCTGGATCCATCAAAGATCAGGCTGTCATTCCCTCCAATCTGATTCACGAACAGGACCGGCACTTTGTTGTCGCGCGCGATGGTGGCCAGCATCTGGCGGCGCAGCTCTCGTTTTCCCAGATGGAAAGGCGACGCGGAAATGTTCAGCACCATGTTGCCTCCGGCGTGGAGAAGTTCGTCCACCGGATCTACACGGTACAGGCGGCGAGGCCAGAAGTGCTTGTCATTCCACGCATCTTCACAGATGGTGAGCGCGAATTCCTTGCCCGCCAGTGGAAGCAGTTTTTGCGATTCAGCGGGATCAAAGTAACGCATCTCGTCGAAAACATCGTAGGTGGGCAGCAGCATTTTCGACTGGACAAATTGCACCGCGCCCTGCCGCAGCACCGCTGCGGAATTCATCACAGACTTGCCGGTTTCCACCTTTGCGGGCGACACAAAACCACAGACGATGGTGATTTGCGGAACGGCTTGCGCAATCTCATTGATCACCTTCTGGTTGCGCTCGACAAACGCGGGTTTTTCCAGGAGGTCGCGCGGGGGATAGCCACAGACAGCCAGTTCAGGAAAGAGGACCATCTCCGCGCCCAGCGCAAGGGCCTGGCGCGAAGACTCTATGATCTTTTTGGAATTACCGGTGAAATCACCTATCGTTGGGTTGATCTGCCCGAGAGCAATCTTCACCCTTCTAGTTTAACCGCTGCTTTGGTTTGCGTCAGCCCTCTCACAGCGGAGGCGTCTTCACTGGATCTTGCGGGGTCTTCTCCTGGCTTTCCGCCGGCTGCTGATCAGTGCTGCCGGAGCCTGTTTGCTTGCCGTTGGTGCCCCACTGCGGCTCGTCCTGGGGCGTCGGCGGCGGTAACGGCTTGGCTGGTGAAGCGCCTCCAGCCTGCTGCGTCATAGGATCTGGCTGCTCGTCCGGCCTCTTCAAGGTCGGCTTATGAGTAGGTTGATCCTGCTGGGGCACACCGCTCACGTCTTGCGGGTTGTTGCTTGACTTCAGCGCGGCCAGCGTGGGGACACCATCTTTTACGTCAACTTCTTTCTCGGTCTTTACAGTGATCTGTCCCCCAACTTTCGCGGTCTTCACCTGGACTACTTCATCGCCAACAAAGCGCACAAAAACCACGTCCTGCGGAGGCGCGCCGTAAATCCATTCTTCGTACTCTTTACCCTTATCGTCTTTTTCGCGGACTTTTTGCGGCGGGCGATCTTTGGCCATTACGACCATGTCATGATTCATCCCGACAAGAACTTCATGCCGCTTCACGGCTTCGCGAATCTTGGGCGGCAGCGTATCGACAAAAACTTCTGCGGCGGTCTTGACGGAAAAGTCCAGCACGGGAGTAAGCATCTGCTTCAATTCCGCGCCTGTCATTTCCGGAACATGCTTCTTGAATTCCAGCGTTACGGCTGCGCCGGTCGGCTGGGCCTGGTTGGGATCGACGCCTCCGGTGCTGCCGCCCATCCCGGAAATCTCAATATGCTGGTACCACTTGGTTTTCTTTTTTGGGCCGCCATTAATCTCCAGGTAAATCGACTTCTCCTTGAAAACGATGTTGGTAATCTGAACACGATCACCGACCTTGGCTGCGGCGCCATAAGTCTGCGCCATCCTGTAGAGTTGCGCATCCCCCGGTTTCACCATGCCATCCGGCGCGATGACAAGGTCCTTTTCGCCGACCGGTAAATTCTTGCGTACGTGAACAAACTCAGCGTCAATGACCCGAATGAGCTGCATTTTGGTGCCGTCATTCAGATTTTGCCTGCCGTCCAGATCCATTGGCTTTAAGTGAGGCGTGGTATCCGGCGCCGATGGCGGCTGAGCGTCAGGCTTAGGAATGTGTGAATCCAATGAGTTGCCGGGGGTAACGGTAATCGGGGACGACTGGCACACCGCGAGGCTGCAGGCAGTTGCAATCAGGGAAAAAGAGAGTATGGTACCGCGTAGCATGGGAGCACCTGGGGGCTGCTGTCTCCTTTAACTATTCTCCAAACCGGGGGAATTTTCAACACAATTAGCAGCTCTCCAAATTAGATGCCAAAGTGGGGAAAAGCGTGCAACTTGCCGTGCATTTCGTCCCAGAGTGGCAGCGAAGCCGGAATCTTCACCACGGAGGCGGAGGCACGGAGAACAGCAACATTTTTGAAACCCAGAAGAACGAAAGAAGCGATGAGGCTCTTCCCACCCTTCGCAAAAGCGGCGAAAGGATGGGGCACCCGCCGGATCACAAGGTCCCGTTCGGGCACTATGCCACGCGGTTCTCAATCATAGCGGCAAACAGTTTTAGCGTCTTGGGGTCTGCAGCTCTCAGTTGGCTTACAAAGCCCCGCTCATCTTCTTTCGTTAGTCTCAATTTCCCGCTCGCCAAGGCTAGCAAGAACTCCAGAAGCGCTTCGCCTCTCTGATTGTTGCGATTGTGCAAAATAGATTCAAGGATCCTTTTCATGTCACCGCTCGATTCTTTCTCAATGCTGTAATCCAGTTCCCAAGGAATGGCGGCTCGCAGCAAGGATGCTTGTATGACCCCATCATTAAATCTGTCAAAATTACGAGGCGACAAGATGACGCGGTGATAATCGACCTGCGTTCCTTGAGATGCCTTGCCATGAGCTGATCTGAATTGATGTAGAACTGCAGAAATCGTTAGATACACCTCTGCCTGTGTAAAAGGAAGATCGTCATAGTCAAATTCCCAAAAGGCGAAATTCGGACTCAATTTAAGTGAATCGCCGGCAACCGTCCGCCAAAACAACCCGTTTTGGAGACCGTCAGTTCCTCCGGAATCGAGTTCCTCAATCCGCTCGTCAATGACTCGAAGCGAATTTGGCTCATTCCCAAATGCGTCGCGTAATCGAAGAAGAAATGCCCTTTCCTCAGCCCAAGGGGAAGGTCTTTCATCTGGCAGATAGATAACAGACACTATGTCGAACCGATGATCTCGCGCTCCGTACTGTCCATATTGCACATTTCGACGAATCTCGTCCATGCGCCGGTTACTGTTCGTACGTGCAACTCCTACCAAGTATTGAATCGAATTGTTCGTCTGAATCTGGCGAAGTGCTTGGCTAATAGCGAGTAGACTTCGACCTGATACTATGCAGGAGCCCACAACAACCGTAGTTCCATCGGACAAAATATGTCCTGGAAGGTTGGAATTTACATCGGTTGCACTGACTACTTTCGGTTCCTCCATCTTCCCGCATTGTCGATAAAAATCCGTCAGTTTTCCCGCTAGCATTTTCGAAGCCGGATCATCTAAATAAATGACTCTCTGAAGCGATGCTGGGGTAGCTTGTCTCAGTAAATAGCTCATTTTGTTGTGAAAGTCAGTTTCCGGAACTTTTGCGTCCAGGATGCTTTTCAAATCAAGATAAAGCTCATGCTCTCGGCCAGGAGTACTTGTACGCCCTGGCCGGTGACACGAGATTACCCCTTTGCCCACAAATGTCTCCATGAACTCACTAAGCCATTCAGGCGCATCGGTTCTTTGTAATGTCTGCGAGATAACCTTGGGATTCTCCGGGAGAAACTGGTCGCCCGCGATCCGAATTGCAAGCAGCCCCTGCTTACATAGGCCGCAATCATCGTGAGGAAAACTAATGATCGGATCAAAACCCTCTGGATTGGTCGCAGGGCTCTTGGTCAGATCGCATACCACTTGGCTAGTCGGTTGTCGCCTGCCCAGATAATATATCGTGACGATCTGTTCTTGAGGAATCTGATGCAATTTCATCAGTTCAAGTTCCAACTCGTGAGACGTTGAAGCAGAAATCAGCACCAGCGATTCTTCTGTTCCCTCAAAGCGAAACGATTTAAGCTTACTGTAAGAGCTAAAGCTATCGATCATGGGCATTTCAAAAGTGGTATCAAAACTCTGCCGCAGCGCAACCAGAGCATACGCAACGGCGTTGATTGCCGCAGTATCGGTATATATGTGTGTAATGTTTCTGTGGAGCATGTAAGGTAGCAGGCTAAAGGCTATGAAGCTTACTTCTGCTCCGCGCATTAGCACATTGGCAGTTCTGATGAATTTGTCAGAATGCTTACCAGAGGGCTTCACGTAGTGATATTGCCCCAGGCTATCCAACATACCCTCCCGATCTTTGAATATGCGCATGAGGCCCTCTTGGAACAAACGGGCTAAAAAGTGAGCGGACGTGTATTCATTGATGTTGTCTCCTATTCCAGTAAATTTTCCCTCCTTGGTAATCCAGAGAGCATTGAGAGCGGGTGGACCGACATATCTCGTCATTGCTGGGAGTGCCAATATGACTCTTGGCGATTTCGCCAGTTGAGAGATAGCAGTAGCATTGCCGGCAGTGCCAATGAGCAGAATTGCATCAGGGGGAATCGCCGTGGAGAAATGAGCTTTCAGCCTTGCTTCAAGAGCATCGTCCGTCAGCTGGGCAGAAGCACAAAAAACGGCGCAAATACGTTGCGGCTTTCCCCGCGTCTTGTCCTGGTGGGCGTAATCGTACACAAAGAATTCGTACATATTCAGTCGCAGCGGAGACTAATCGGAACAAATATCGTAAATAGAGTCCCGTCCATCCTCGAAAGCTCGGAAGTTTCCATCGTTCCAGTTTGCCAGTCCAGTAGAAACGGCTCAGAGTCAGCCTGAGATGACTCATATGGGTTTTCAACAAAATCCCTAAACAGGTTGAGCCGACCTGTTCTAACCCGTAAGAATCCTCTCAATTCAGTAAGCAGTTGCATCACAGTATGTAAACCCACTCCTCGATTAGTCTGAAGGCTACTGCTCGAATGTAAGCGAAGACACTTCATGACAGCCTGGTACTCCAAGCTGAGAGGATCGGAAGGTGCAAGGCAACGCTGCAGAATACGCTGCGCTAATCCAGGGCCACTATCAAAAATAGATATTTCGACGAGGCGTTGACGGTCGCGCGCAAATTCAGGCCCTGAATGGGAAAAATAATTACTGAGGGGCGGCGAATTCCCCAAGCTTTTGTTGAGACCATGTCTGGGGATGTTATGAAATGCGAATCTAAGGCCACGCAATGAACGCTTAATGCGTTTTCCAGAACAATCTGTCCGCGCCCATAAATGAGTGTTTTCGAAGATTTCGTGCAGGATAATTCCCATTTGCATTACGTTACGGAACGGAATGCGTTCCGAAGTGGTGTTGATCTCAGCCGTTCGATTTAGCAGTTGTTTAGATAAGTTGCGGAAATCTTCGATCCCCTTGACGTCTTTGTCAGGAGTATCAGTCTGGAAGTAAAAGCATGGCAAAAATGCTTTGCTGGTGTGATCCGCACAAAGCAGGAACACCTTTGGTCCGTGACTGGCCTTCTCAAGACCAGATTCCATAGACTCAATTCTGCTCTTAGCGATAGTGAGAGCCAAACTGCGCAAAGAGGATTTTTTATCTCTGGCTAAAACATCGGCTGAACCGAGCACTGCAACGAGACCGTGATCGTGGGCTATTAGATTCGTTAGCTGCGTATTGGCTTCATCTTGATTCGTTATGTAAGTGATGAGCCGGCCCTCTGGATTCCGAGCTGACCACGTTGCGAGCACTTGTATTAAAGCGACTGTGCCGCCTAGCAGATCGCCTTCCACATTTGTCGGAAGCAAAAGGTCAACAGGTTCTGCAGCGGTCTGGATTTCATGCAGCAGCTTCTCTGTATTTGCAATGTTGGCCCGGCTGTTTACCCGAATGATCATCTCTCGTCGCCCAAGCTGCTAATGATAGCAAAGTGGATGTCGCTCTCCTTATTTAAGGGCCCAGCGAACTCCATGTTGGTTGACGCTGATGCTCGGCGTTCGTGAAAGCACAACCGCAGGCACTTCTTCTCCTGCGCTCATTACGCGGCAGTAATTTTGCGTTCGCGAGAAAATTTTGGCGGGGATAGCGCGTCATTGCCGACATCGTCGTGAGAACCACAACTTTGCTAGCAGGAAAAGGTGATGGAAACGCGTTTTTTGCTTGACATTAAGGCGAACAAATGGTAAATTTAGAAATTCGCTCCAGAGCGGAGAAGTTGTGCCGTGGACGATCTTTGAAAACAGAAGCTTCTAGCTACTAGCCGCTAGCTCCTAGCCAGAAAAAAACAACCCCAAAGTCCCCAACATCCGTGGGCCTCTGTGCCACACTAAGGCCAACCCTACGCCAATCTGTGGGTACATCGCTCAAGTCCACGCCAATCTGGGATGACTTGGGTGACAATATACTTGACTCATGTCGAGTATACCCGCATACTATATGGGCCGTGATGGGGTTTTTCGCTGTTTTTTTGTTGCTATCAGCCTGTGCTTTCGCTAAAAGGATAAAGACGGACGCGCTCGTGTTCTCGCACGAACGCGCCCTGACCACAAATCACCTTTTCTCGAAAGGCGAATCATGGCTGCAAAAAGTATACGTCCCCGCAAGAGACGCAAACCAGACCCCTTTGCCGTTGTCCGTGGCAAGGTCGTTGAACGAATCGAAGTTTCAACAATGGACGACGATTGCTCAATCGGGATTATGTTCAAAGACAGAACCTATCTCAGTTTCGATATTGAGCCGTTCCTTCGCATCACTCCCGATTTTTCCGATTGGAAAACTCACAACTACAAACGCATCAAACGCTGGCCACCTCTCCGCACCGAATAACAATTTCTCCAACCTCAAACCGGAACCCGCAGAGATGCGGGTTTTGTCTTGTAGTGCCGGGACGGCAATAGGACAATGGAGGACGAGAGGTGGTGAACGATGCTGCGTGACTTGCTGCGTTTCCTGTGGACTGCGTTTATTGACCATTGGGCTACGTGGGTCACTGGAACAGGAGTTGTGGGCCTTTTCCTGTGGGCCGCTAATTATTACGAACGTATCAAGGGTACGCCTATGAAGCTGCGTACCAACATTCTGATACTTTTTTGTACGTTCTGGTTCTTTGCCACATTTGCCGCATGGCATGATGCCGACCATAACCTCGATGTCGCCAAAACAAAAGATGCGCAGGATACCAGAGAGTGGGACGTGTGTAAGGGAGACTTGAAAGCCGAGATCGGGCGAGCAGAGTTGCTAGATGGGCAACTCCATTCAGCGCAGAATAATTTCAGCAGCCAATTACGTACATTGTCGGGGCAGCAACAGACGATGGACTCACAGCAAGTAGCAATGAATAGCTGTGTAGTTGCACTTGGAAAGGCAAATACGCCCGAGCCTGCAAAAACAACATTCCTAATGTTCAGAGCAGATCGCAATCTGCCTCAGCAACCAGGGAAGCACATCAATACCGTAGTACTCATGAGTAATCGTACGATCAGTCCCGTCCGTGGGATATTCGCGTGCGAAGGGGAAATAAAAGAAATTGACCCCGTTATATCAGCAGGGCCAAGCGGAATACAGATGGGAACCGGGGGGCCTATCCAGCAAGGACACATGTCCGAAGTGTCTATTTCTTCCCCCGCATGGACACCTATGAATCCTCTCGTCATAACTGTTTTTTATGATGAAGATGATCTTGGGCGCTGTGCTTATCGTCCACTATAGAAGAGAGTGGTCAGAAAGGAATATCATGGAAGGTATAACAGCAATGAAAATTCCTGAAAAATACGAGCCGAAAAACACTGATGAATTCGGCACGTTTGACCGTGCAATGACAAAGCTGCTGGCGGTCCCCGCCGATGAATTGCAGCGCAAAATCAAGAGACACAAAAAGCGCAAGAAGAAATCTAAAGCCAGCGAATCCGGCCCTTCCCGCGATTCTGCATAGGCTTGTTAAATCTCTTAGAACGGTATGTCTTGGTAGGGCCGCTCCATACCCTTACCAGTGAGTTCCTGATAAGTGATTCGCTTGCCTAACAGTTGCGAGATGGCTAACCGGAAACGGTCGCCATCGCCAACAAAATGTTTTTTGGTCGCACGATTGTTGTAACGAAATACTTGCTCATCGAGGTAACGGAAAAGATGGAACGGTTCAACGGAAATATAGGTGCCTTTCAATCCGCGCTTTACGAGACTCCAGAAGTTTTCCAGTCCGTTCGTATGCACTTGCCCGTTCACGTACTCTTTGGCATGGTCAACGATTCCATGAGCGTATTCCTTGTCCAGTCCCCAATAAGAGTGGCAATCATCCGTAGAGAGCTGAGAGCCGGATTCGACGTTATCCCTAACAAGTGCGTGCAAAGTTTGACGCTCTCTATTCTCAAGAATCTGAGTTCTCACTTTGCCGCCACGCTCCAAGATTCCGCCGACTATAACTTTATTAGCACCGCCTTTTGGCATTCCCGGCTGAGTCATTTTGGCGCGTTGCTTTTTGTGCATGAAACGGGCCTTACCGCCTATGTAGGTTTCATCTACTTCGACGTGCCCTTGAAATTTTGCCAAAGAGCCATTCTGGAGAGCCAAGCGGATACGATGTCCAAGAAACCATGCGGATTTTTGCGTGACTCCAATAGCGCGATGAATCTCGTAGCTGCTGATTCCGTTCTTGTCGTTACAGATCATCCAAATAGCGCAGAGCCATTTGTCCAGCCCGATTGCGCTCTCTTCCATGATGGTTCCAACCTTGATACTGAATTGCCGCCGTACGTGTTCATTGACACACTGCCAAAGACGGCGCGTTTTGAGGAAATGAACTTCTTTGCCGCCACAAGTCGGACAGATCACAACACCATCAGGCCAGCGTTTCTTAGCCAGATACGCAAGGCAGTTGTCGATGTTGCTGAAATATGTGATTGCCTCTTGGAGCGTTTTAGGTTCTTTGATCTCGCTTGTCATGAAAAAAGAATAGCAGGTTTGTTCGCATGAGTCAAGTATGTTATTGCCGATGACTTGGGATGACCCCTTTCAAACCTACGCCAATCTGGGATGACCCGGGGAGGGGGAGAGGTAAGGCAAGATCGCCGACAACGCCGACATCGCGCGACATCGGAAAAGCAAACCCGTGGAACTCCACGCCAATTGAGGCAGAATCTCTGAAGTCCACGCCAATCTGGGATGATCTGGGATACACCCCTCGCAAGTCTACGCCAATCTGGGATGACCGGGGAGGGGGGAGGGGCCGTGCGGAGTTACTCTGCCCCGAGCGACCGGCCGCTCACGGTCAATCCGTCCCTGGCCACCATGGCGGGCAGCACATGGCCTCCATAACTCCGGATGGCCGCCGAGATATGCTCGCGGTTCTCCGGTTCCGTGAGAAAGACCACACACCCGCCGCCGCCCGCGCCGCATACCTTGGCCGCCAGCGCCCCCTGCCGAAGGGCCACGGCAATAAGTTTTTCAATCATGGGAGTGGTGATCTTTGGAGCGTTCGTCTTGCGCAGCTTCCACTCTTCGCGGATCAGCTTGGCCACCTGTTTCCAGTCGGCCATGGAAAGCGCGTGATGCATGGCGCGCGCGATTTCGCCGATCCGCTCAAAGTTGTGGAAGATTTTCTTGTCGCCATTGATGTGCGCTTTGAATACTTCCCAATTGTTGATCCCCGATTTGCGCGGCGCTCCCGTATAGACCAGCACAAAGCGGCGGTCCAGCTCTTCCGGGGCAACGCGCACCGCGGTGTGATGAATGCCATCGGGATCAAGATGAATTGCGCTCACCCCACCATACAAAGCGGGATAGTAATCCTGGCATCCGGTGGGGACTTTGATGAGCTGCGCTTCAACGTTTTGTGCGATGACTCGCATCTGTTCGCGGTCGAGCTTTTTGCCGGTGTACTTGGCCAGCGCCGCCGTGGTGGCGATCATCAACGCGGAAGAGCCGGAAATGCCTGCTCCCGCCGGAGATTCCGAGTGCGTCTCGATTTCAAACCCGCCATCGGGGGCAAAAAAACGCGCCAAGTATCCGGCGAGAGGATGTTTGAACCTATGTGCGGCGCACAGCTCGCCAAAGTTGCGGAATTCCTCTTCTACTTTCGTGTCCAGCGATTTCAAGCGGATTTTGTCGTCAGTGAGGCGGGTCACTTTGCAGCGCGTGAGGATGTTTACGGCAAAATTTACCGTGACCGCGCCGGGATGAAAAAGGTAGAGCGGCCAAAGGTCAAGCGTGCCGCCTGCCAGGTCAACCCGGCAGGGCGCATGCGCGACGATCGTACCGGGAGGAGGCAAATTTATTCCGTATAAAACTGGGCCATCTGGCGGAACTTTTTGTAACGGCCGTCAAGGAGCTGCTGCACCGGCTGGTGTTTCAGCTCGTTAAAATGCTTGAAAAGGACTTCATCCACCAGGGCGGCTGCGGCGTCATGGTCCAGGTGCGCGCCGCCGTCGGGCTCGGGAATGATCTCGTCGATGATTGCCATTTCCTTCAGATCAGGGGCCGTAATACGCAACGCCTGCGCCGCGATCTCCTTCTTGGACGCATCGCGCCACATGATGGAAGCGCAACCTTCAGGCGAAATAACGGAATAAACCGAGTTCTCCATCATGAAGACGCGGTCCGCCACGGCAATGGCCAGCGCGCCGCCGCTGCCTCCTTCGCCTGTGATGGTGGTGATGATTGGCACTTCAATTCGCGCCATCTCCCGCAGGTTGCGCGCAATAGCTTCCGCCTGGCCGCGCTCTTCTGCTCCCAGACCGGGATATGCGCCAGGAGTATCGACAAACGTAAAGATAGGACGGCCAAATTTTTCGGCCATCTTCATGCAGCGCAGCGCCTTGCGATAACCTTCCGGATTGGCCTGTCCGAAATTGCGGTAAACGCGCTGCTTGGTATCACGGCCTTTCTGATGGCCAATGACCATTACGTTTTCGCCGCGATAACGTGCCATGCCGCACATGATTGCCACGTCGTCGCCAAAACCGCGATCACCGTGGATCTCACTCCAGTCGGTGAAAAGGCGGTCCACGTAGTCCATGGTGAAGGGACGCTGAGAGTGCCGGGCCAGCTCTGTCTTTTGCCAGGCATTTACGTGAAGGCGTATCTGTTCGCGCAGAAAATTGATCTGGTGTTGCAGGTGCTTCAATTGCAGGCGGGCTTCATGGTCAGCGCCGGCGCGCGTTTCTAACTGGGCAACCTGCCCTTCAATGACCTCTAACTGGCGCTGCGCTTTCACTGCTGGATCCAACGAAGACTCCTGGCTAATCAATGACCCTGACCGCGCCGCGACCTATCAATTCTTCCACGCGCGCAATAAAACTGCGGTCTGGACAAATATTATATCTTTCCGCTTCCATCACTACCATGAAGTCGCCGGTACGTTCCACGTCAAACAACACCTTGGCCTCGCCTTTGCGCTCATCACAAATGGCATGCAGGGCGTCCACGGTGGCTTCCGTAGCGGTATCCAGCGGCACGCGGATGCGTATAGAGCGCGGCAGCTTGGGCTTGGCTTCTTCCAGCGGGGTAAGCCCGGTGATGATGACCTTGGGATTTGAGCCTTCTTCCACGCGCACGCTTGCGCGCACCAGCATGGGAATTTCCTGCTTCAGGATGGTTGCCAGCCGTTTATAGGCGTCGGGGAAGACCACGGCTTCAATGGTCCCGGTCATGTCTTCCAGAACGGCTTGCGCGTAAAGATCGCCCTTGCGCGATTTCAGCACGCGCACGTTGGAAACCATACCGGCGGTGTTGATCTCGTCGCGGTCCGTTCCCTTGGTCATGGCGCTGATGGTTTCGACCGATAGGGCACGAAAATCTTCCAGTTTGTCTTTATACTTCTCCAGAGGGTGACCGGTGATGAAGAAGCCGAGCACTTCTTTTTCATTGGCAAGGCGCTGATGCTCATCCCATTCAGGAACGTTGGGCAGCTTCTCGCCTGTGCCGTTCGACTCTTCTTCCTGAAACACGCCAAACAAACCATGCTGGCCCATTTCCGCGTCGCGTTGCGTCTTCTGCGCCCGCTCCATGGCTTTGTCCAATACGGCCATGATTTGTGCGCGATAGCCAAAGTCATCCAGTGCGCCAGCCTTGTTCAGAGATTCCAATACGCGCTTGTTCAGCAGGCGGAGATCGACTTTCTCGCAAAATTCAAAGATCGAGCTGAACCGTCCAAGCTCTTTGCGTGCCGAGGTGATCGATTCAATCGCGTTACGTCCAACGTTCTTGACTGCCGCAAGTCCAAAACGGATGGCGTTATCGTGCGGCGTGAAATAAGCGTCGCTCACGTTGATGTTGGGCGGCTCAACGGGAATTTCCATCTCGCGGCATTCATTGATGTACTTAACCACGTTGTCCGTGTTGCCCATCTGCGATGTCAGCAGCGCCGCCATGAACTCCACTGGATAATGCGTCTTGAGATATGCCGTCTGATAAGCCAGCAGAGCGTAAGCCGCGGAATGCGACTTGTTGAATCCGTACCCGGCGAACTGCTCCATCAGGTCAAAGATTTTGACAATCTTCTTTTCCGGGAAGCCCCGCTCCACCGCGCCTTTTACAAAACGCTGGCGTTGCGCTGTCATTTCGTCGATATTCTTCTTGCCCATCGCTCGACGCAGCAGATCGGCCTCACCCAGTGAATATCCGGCCAGTACGTTGGCAATCTGCATGACCTGTTCCTGATAGACGATAACGCCGAGCGTCTCTCTCAGCAGTTGTTCCAGCTGCGGCAGCTCGTACTCGACCTTCTTGCGTCCCCACTTGCGGTCAATAAAATCATCAATCATGCCGCCCTGGATCGGGCCGGGACGATAGAGCGCGTTGAGCGCGGTGAGGTCGTCAATCGAGTTGGGCTTGTAACGCCGCAGCACGTCCGTCATGCCGCCGGATTCAAACTGGAAGATGCCGGAGGTCAGTCCGGTGTGAAAAACGCTTTCGTAAGTCTTGGGATCGTCGAGCGGAATCTTTTCCAGATCAATGGCCGCGCCGCGCTGCGCAATCAGTTTGAGAGCATCATCGAGGATCGTGAGCGTGGTGAGCCCCAGGAAGTCCATCTTGAGCAGGCCCATCTTCTCGATCGCCTTCATGTCATAGGCGGTCACGATTTCGTCGTTCTTCGTTTTGTGCAGCGGAACCAGTTCCGTGAGCGGCTTGGGAGAGATCACCACGCCCGCGGCGTGCACGCCGGAGTTTCGTACCAGCCCTTCCAACTTGAGAGCGGTATCAATCAGCTCACGTACCTGAATTTCTTTCTCGTAGGCTTCTTGAAGCGGGCCGGGGTCATCGAGCACCTGCGGCAGCGTAATCCCGATGGTGTTGGGCACCATTTTGGCAATGCGATCCACGTCCGCATAAGGAATATCCATGGCGCGGCCCACGTCTTTAATGGCCGCTTTGGCCGCCATGGTGCCAAAGGTGATGATCTGGGCCACGTTTTCACGCCCGTATTTCTGCGTGACGTAGTTGATGACCTCTCCGCGGCGATTCATGCAGAAGTCGATATCGATATCAGGCAGCGACACTCGCTCGGGATTCAGGAATCGCTCAAACAGCAGCTCATGCTGGAGCGGATCAATATCCGTGATGCCCATGGCGTAAGCGACGAGCGCTCCTGCAGCCGATCCGCGGCCTGGGCCGACAGGAATGGAATGCTCACGCGCGTAGCGGATGAAGTCCCAGACGATCAGAAAGTATCCTGAGAACTTCATCTGCTGGATGATCGCGATTTCGCGCGCCAGGCGCTGGTCATAGTCAGTGCGCGACTTCTTCAAACGGCCCGCGGCTTCAATCACGCCCAGGCTTTCCCATCGCCGGGCAAAACCTTCGCGCGCAACGTGCTCAAAGTAGCTGTCCAACGTGTAACTATCAGGAACCGTAAATTCGGGGAAAGGATTCTTGACCTTGTTCAGCTTGAAGTTGCAGCGCTCGGCAATGGCCAGCGATTGCTTCAGCACGTCTTCCCGGCCGTTGAAGAGCTGCTTCATCTCATCGGCGGTCTTCACAAAGAATTGGTTGCCGTGGAACTTCAGCCGGTTCGTATCATTGACCGACTTGCCGGTCTGGACGCAGACCAGCACGTCCTGCGCGTGGGCATCGTCTTCACAGAGATAATGGCTGTCATTGGTGGCCACCATGGGAATGCCGAGCTCTTTTTCTATGCGCATCAGGTCGGCATGGATGCGGTGCTCTTCGGGCAGGCCCTGGTCCTGAATTTCCATGAAGAAATTGTCTTTGCCGAAGATCTCACGATAGAAGCTGGCAGCGCCGCGAGCGGCGTCGTACTTCCCTTCCAGCAGGTTTTCACAGACCTCGCCGGCCAGGCAGCCGCTCAAACCAATGAGGCCTTTGGAGTGTTCCGCCAGAAACTTTTTGCTGATGCGCGGCTTGTAATAGAAGCCGTGCATGCTGGCTTCCGACGTGATCTTGATCAGGTTGCGATAGCCCTCTTCGTTTTCCGCCAGCACCAGCAGATGGTTATAGGTATCGCCTTCAGGCGGCGCCCGATGGTCGTCTTTCTTGCAGACATAGAGCTCGCACCCGACGATCGGCTTGATGCCGGCTTTGGTCGCCTCGTCTACAAACTCCACCGTGCCATAAATATTTCCGTGGTCGGTCATGGCCACAGCGGTCTGCCCGACATCCTTCACACGCTTAATCAGGCCTGGGACGCCGCAGGCCCCATCCAGCAGGGAGTAATCAGTATGAAGGTGAAGATGGACGAATTCAGACATGGACTCTGCCATCAATTATAGCGAGCTATGCGGCTGTGTGCTTCTGCGTAAGTGTGTGGAAAACAAGGAAATTGCCATCGATGCCAGGAGTACCAAAGAATCCAAATCGAGAAACCCATCCCAAAGGTTGGATTGCTGAATACATTCCTTATGACCCTTGTTCCAGCAGGTGATTAAAAAGCTGGCGGGGACGCCTGAACCGCTGCCAAAGGCGATGTTCCGCAGGATCCGGACTTCGCCGGGGTCCAACCCAAGGGATCATGGAACCCAATCTGAATCGCGCTCAAATGCTTAATCGCAGAGCCATAATGAGTACTCAAGAAAAAGCACGCTGCGAGATGGCTGAAGGCAAACCGGAAACATTAGTCGCGGCGAGGGCAATCGAACCTCTTAGGGTTTCTTTTTAGCCATAGCAACCTCCGCGGGGGGCTTCGACGTATTTTCATCCCTGGCCCGGCGGGGCTTGGCCGGATCAGAGTCCTGGCACGTCACGGTGAAAGATGCCTTCTCCGATTCGCTGTTGCCGGGAGCAAGGATCCGCAGCTTGGCCCATGCGTCTGTGTGTGACTGCTGGATCCGCCACACTGCCTTGATCTCCTGGGTTTCGGGGCCGGCGAATTCAAGCGGCACAGCATTCGTCTTGGATCCGTTGCTGAATTCAACTTCATAGAAGACCGTGCCAGGCCCACTGGCCTCGATATGCCCGGGAAATTCAAATTTGAAGGGACAAGGCCCGTCATACACGGTGCTGGCCGCGTGAAAATCCACTCGCATTACCTTCATTTGCGCGATGTGCTGGTGCGTATGCATCCACAGCCCGGAAAACAGCAGAACCGGGCCGAGCACCGCCGCGCCGATTCTTCCCGCCTTTCCGGGCCGGATCAACCATATGTCCCCGACCACTGCCAGCGCCATGAAAGCGAGCCCGGTGAGCACAAATAAGTTGTCTGAACTGCATTCCGTAAGAACTTTCAGTATGTCGCCCGCAGACATAAAATTGACCCCTGGGAGCTGGCGGAGGCTCCATTCCTCCGGCGCTCAACCCACTCCCGCGTGTGAATGGGGTAAAGACCTGTTATGAAAAACGGCAGTGGCCCGTTATTCCCCAATCCTCGAAAAATTGTTTTCCCACCTGCCCCGTGTAGTGGAGATACGGCAGGACCGCATCTCCTCCACGCGTCATTGGTTGATCGCATTGATCGCGCCTGCCCTGCAATCCGTCAATGAAGTGACGGGAACAAGGCGAGGTTGGGGCATCGAGTAGCGCTGCACGGCAGAGATAAACATCGAATTTCCGCCTGCTCCCGTTCCGCAAGCCTTCACATCTACCTGCAACAGCCGGTGCTTTTCTAAATCGCGAGCGTTACCAGAAAACGCCCCAAGCAATTTGTTGTTGAAAAAGTCCAAGCCGTGCGCGGGCACATGAGGGTCACCGTCGCGTTGCGGGTACGGAAGGCCAACGCCAAAGAACAACTCGCTGATGGGATCATTGGAACACTGGAACTCTGCCTTTATGTGCTCCATAATGCGCTCTTTCTGTTCGCGATCAGCCGGCTTGCCATCAGCCTCTCTGGAAACGGATCCTTGCCCCTGGTCGGAACCTTTTATTTGCTCCTGAGTCCAGGTAAACATGTCGGCGCAGGAGAACGGATGCCTCTCGCCCAACTGGGATGAGTGCACCTTGACCTTCTTCAGGTCATCGAAGTCACGGACCCGGTATTGCAGAACGTGGCTGGTCGGCATCAGAGTCAACGTGTCTCCGGCCAGCAATGCCGGCTCTGCCGGAATGCGAAAGCTGATCAAGTCCGGCGCCGGAAGGTCCAGAGAGACGAAATAATCGTTCGGTCTGGGCTGCCACCCGCTGACTTGCAGCGTGAAGTCCGCGAAGCCCGCGTCGATATGCGGCATCCGTTCGCTTACCTCCAGGTTGTTCTCGTCCAGGGTGAACTGGTACTGGTTGCGCGTACCATTCACGCTCTCGGGGAAGATGTTCTTGTTGCCATGGTCGGAGCGGTTCGGATAACGAAATTCGTGTTCGTTGCTGTCGCTATAGGGCACGAATGCTTTGATCCTGTAGTGGTTTTTTGTGTCGATCACCACGGCAAAGGGGCCCTGCAGGATCACTTTTAGGGTTCCGCCTCGCGAAGAAGGGAAAAAAGGATGGTTCGAATGCTCATGGCGGCAGCCAAGCGCGCCGGCTACCGGCACGCTGAGCATGGCTTTTATCAAGCGGCGTCTGTTCATAACCTCTCCTGTACCATGAAAACTCATGCGCGATGAAAAGCTATGCAGAGTAGAACGGCAAGAAAGTGGTTTTCCCTAAACGCAAACGGCACGGCGGCGGAAAGATTTTTCTTAATTGGCTTTGCCGGTCAGGTAGAAGCCGGCCCAGTAATAAGGATGGGTACGTTCAGGGTGGGCCTTGCGAAACGCGCGGCGAGCGTGCTGAAGCGCCCGGGCCGGTGTTTCTCCCTGGGCCAGGAAGGTGTAAAAGCTCTCAAAAAGCTCGCCCGTGCTTTGGGAATCGACGTCCCAGCGGCTGGCGATTACATTGGGAACGCCGCCAGCCAGCAATGAGCGCACCAGGCTGTCCGGCCCTCCAAGACCGTTTTCGGAAAAGCCGCTGGAACAGGCCGCCAATACCACCAGACTCATCTTGTGCAGGCGCTGCGGAGTGAAATCTTTTGCCTGCAATGACCAATCCTCTGACATTTTCAGTCCTATTCCTTCGTCGCCCAGCATGCCATGGCTCACGACCAGCAGGGCAGCGCTAGTTTGCATCTTTTGGTCCAGCTTCTGCGGAGTCAGATCGGTGCCCATAAGAACTTCGTTGGAATAGGTCTGGCTGATTGCTCCCGCTGGCAGCGCGTGTCCGCGTAAGGCCTCATCTCCGGTCGGTGAGGCGTCCGCCACCAGAAATTTTTCCTTCGGCTTCAACGGCCCGGATTCGCGCAGGAATATCTCGGCCAGAATTCCGGGCGAGTGTAATACGACGCGGCCGTCTCCAAAGTCACTGCCGGCGGGGGTTTTCAGCGCGTCAATGGCAAAGGAAGGGAATGCATCGTCGAATTCTATCGCTACTGTACCGGAAGCAGGCAGGTCTGCGATCACGGGCCGCAAAAACAGCTTATAGAGCTCTGCTCCCTGTCTTTCCACTTCGCTTTCCAGCGAGTTCCTATTGCGGCAATTCATATTGAAGTCGCGGATGCTACCCAGCAGTTCGACCTGCTTCAGGTGAACGGATTCTCCCACCGTGCGTCCGTTCTTAACCAGCCAGATTTGCATCTGGTCTTCAAAGCTTGCATAGACGATATGCGGGTAAGCGGTCGGGGGGAGTGAGAGCGACCCCGCTTCCTCAATGCCCAGCAGGTGGCGGTTCTCCCGATCCAGAAGCCGGCTCTTTGACCATTCCCACACGGCCAGGGCCTTCTCGCTTTGACCTTTCTTCAGCAGAATCTGGACAATGCCGGCATAGATTTTGTTGGTTGCGAGCACCCACCTTAAGCGCGTGTCTTCGTCCGTGGAGTGTTTGAAAAATTCCTGAGCCACGTCAAGTCCGTGCTGGTAATCCTCGGTGGCTTCGTTAAACCCGCCTGACTGTAGCTTGGCATCGCCCCGGACACGGTAGAAATCCAGCTGGACGAAACTGTCCTGGGTTTGTGGCTTGTTGCCAAGCTGCTGCAGCGTAGAGAGCGCCTGCGACCACTGGTGGCGGCGCAACTCAAAGTCCGCCAGTTCGATGGCCGGCACCTCGAGAAAAACAGGGATCGCGGCTTTCCCGTCCTTAGCTCTTTCGATCAGTTCCCGCGCGTGCCGGCTCGTGGCTTCCGCAGCAGCGTCCTCGCCCAGCTCCCACTGCAGGTTCGCCAGCGCCGTATAAAGGAGCGCCTGGAACCTGAAATCATCTGGCCCAACCGAGGTCTCGAAGATCTCGATGGATTTGCGCAGATACGCCTCAGACGCGTGCAGATAACCGGAATCTGCGGCGATTAACCGCATCACGGCGTAAAACTGGTAGTAGCGTTCGGGAGAACACGAGTCCTTCCAGCATTGGGCCAGCCCCTCGCTCGCCGTTCTCCAGGCCTGCAGATAATAATGGTTCAGCCGGTCTAATCCCGCTTCCGCTCCTATGATTCGAAGGCTGAGTTCGGGAAATTTCTCGGCCTGGATGCTGCTGGCGTCAAGGCCATCTTGGGCGGACTTACTCTTGAACTCGCGGGTAGCGCATATGGCTTTCTCCAGCGCGAGCTGCCCGCGCAGCCAATGGTAGGGCGTGGCGTCGACTCTGGGCAAGACCTTTTCTACTTGCTCCAGACATTTGGCGCTATTCAGCTCCCTCTGCAATGCGTAAATTTCCTGATACTGCGCCAGCAACTCACCGGCAGGATTTCCACTCCTGCGGAAGAGTTCGGCAGCTTTCCGTGAGCAGCCGATGGCCTCTGTTTGCTTATCGTTTTTATTGTCCGCAAAAGCGGCGCTTAACGCCCGAATGGCTGCCAGCCGCTCATCTTCCCCATTTTTGCCAGGGCAATCGAAGGCCTCTGTCTGCTTGCTGTTTGAGGCAAAAGCGGCGTTCAACGCCCGCACTTTGGGAAGCCGGCCCTGTCCCACGGAACTCAATAAATCCGCCAGCATGGGATCGGAATGCTGCTGCCTGAGATTCTCCGCGATGTTGCGCGCGGCCTTTCCCGCTTCGCTCGCGGGGCCCTCGAATGCCTGCCGCAGCCAACCCCGCTCGAACCCGATCGGCAAATACTGCTCCACATCGCGGCTTACTGCCGGCTCGCGGACATGCTGGTTATAGTCGAAGAGATTCAGGTAGACCGCATGCGGGGGAGCTTTCTTCTTGTTGTCGTCTTCCAGATGGCGCCGGACATCGTCCGCCCAGGCCCCCGCGGGATCAGCTTTCAGATACTCTTCCCATTTGGGGATCGCCAAATCCAACTTGTTCTCTGTTTGGTAAGTCAGCGCAAGGTTATACAACGCTGTCTTTCTTTCTTCTGGCGTCGGCGCTGGATTGGTGCTCGCAAGAACTTTCTCCAGTTCGTCGGTGGTCTTCCTGAAGTCCGGCTTGTGCTTTTTGGGGTCCTGCTCCGCACGCAGTTTTTCTTCTTCGAAGTGAGTGACAGCCAGGTCGATGTCCAGGCTGAAATCCTTCATCCCCATGGACTGCGCCCGCAGGAAGGACTGCTCCGCCTTTTCCGGATTATGGGGATACTTCAGCAGGAGAATGCGTCCTTCGATCTGTAACCATCGCGGGTCTACTTTGTCACCGGAAGCCAAACTGGAGGGAAGCATGGCTACGGCTTTGTTCAGCTTCCAGCCCAGGTCCTCCACTTCTCCGGAACCCATCGTTTGGACGCCTTGATCGAGTGGACCAGCCTTCACTCCGGTCAATCGCCCCGGGATCGTCCGCTTTTGCGCGTAAGCAGCGGAGATCGTCCCCTTGGCCTGCCAGAGTTGCCACCAATTCATAATCGCCGGCCCGCGCGTGATCCCGATCCCCACAAGCAAGGTGGCCAAGGCTCCCGCGGTGGCGCGTATGGGAAAGAAAGAAGGCTTGCCGTCTTCTCTGGGAGGAAACACCCGTACAAGTATCTTTCTCCAGAGGGGGCGGACGCTGGCGGCGAGATCCGTCGCTTTTTTCTGCTGCCATTGCGGCTGCGCCGAAGGCATCTGAGCGATGATCATCTCAATCTCGGGTGAAAGTTCCTCGGAAAAATCTTCCAGGTACTGTTTCAGGAGGGAGCCACAGTAATCGCACTGCGATGCATGTTGCAGAACGCGGGTGGAAGTTTCAGGAGAGGCCATCTGTGCGGCCACTTCCTGCAAATCCCTTTCTTTCTCGCAGTCGGCGTTTGGCTTTGGCCTCATGGCGTCTGCCTCCCCAATTCTGAACTGGGTCCGTTGCCATTCCAGCAACCGCTCCAGACAGGATTCACACTGGGAAAGATGTGCCTCAACGTCCTCGGGGCCGCTGCCAGGGGCGGTGCCCGCGCATTCTCGTATCTGCTGCTCGCTTAGATGTCCCGACTGCTGATTCACTCTTGCCTCACATCCGATAAACGTAACCAAACCATTTCGCCCTACAAATATCGTATCTTATTGTTTTAAAGGCATTTCTCCCGTACCAGGCGGGACAGCTTAGCCAGAGTGTTCTCCACCTTTCTGACGTTCATCTGATACACGCGGGCCAGGTCCGCAGCCGTGACTTTGAAACTGAAGAAGAGCAGGAACATGGCGATGTTACGAGTAGAGTCCGACTCGTCACGGGTGAGTTTTGCCAGGCATCGGGTTACCTGCTCGCGAAAAACATTGTGCAGTATCTTTTTCTCGGTATGATCCAGATTGGGAAGGGGTGGGCCCGGCTTGTCCAGCGGAACTTCCTGGCCGGCGTTCCATTTTTCTGACAGGTGCTTGCGAACAATATCTTGGGCCGCAGTCAAGGCTGTGACCTGCAATAGTCCGCGCAATGCTCCATCGTGCCGCCATTCCAACTCGCGCAACGCTCTGTAATTGTTCGTACAAATTCGCGTCAGTGCGTCCTGCTCCCCATCCTCAATCAGGTTCGGGAGCGAAATTGTCGCATGCGTTGTCAAAGGAGAACGGCGGATAGTCTTGGCCACAACCCCGGCAAGAAGACGATGGAAGCGCCGCAGAAATTCTTTCCACGCATCCTCGTTTCCCTGAAGACACAATTCAACCAACTCGCGGTCTGGGAGCTCTTGCCAGTTCATCTCGGGCGAATATTGTTCGGCGAGATTGTATCTCACGAAACGATCAGCCGCTTATATTTCCTTATACAGGCGGGTTTACAGCTTTGGTGAACCAGGCAAGCGTGGCTGGATTATTAAAATATCTTTAATTGGAGAATAGGCTGTCAGATAGCAAGCAGTAGGTAGTCAAGCTTTAGTCATGGCTGACGAGCAGTCCGAAGGTGCGATCTTTCTCATACCTTCAAACTTGATGAATGCGATGTTCCCAATTCTCTACGTCGATGACAAATGGCTCAACTACTTCGAGGGGGGAACAGCTTTGCGGAGCTTCTGCGTTCTTTGCGTAATCGATTAGGCACTTACCAAGTCCACAATGTTGCTCACCTGCAACTATCCATCTGATTCGGCGGCTTGCACCGCTGGTGCGGGCCCTAAAAATTGCTCACTTCCAGTTTAGGGAAAATTGCTTCTGCTGCGTTTCTCTTTCACAAGTACACACAGTTCTTAGCCCAGGAACAGAAAAGGAACATGAGTGTATGGACTATGTGACCGGAGGAAACAGAAAAGATGAGTAACGTGAGTTCAACAGAAAGCATCATCAGCCGATTGGCCGCACAGGCCGATGCAATGGGACGACTGGCCCAGGATAGCGGCGCGTTTGCCGCGACCGTGGCAGCCTTCGAGTCCAAAGATGCCAACGCTTTTCGCTGGGTATTGGAGCGGCAGGAGATGCTGCCTTACTGCGAGCTGATTTGCGAATGGGTGCGAATCAAGCTGTGCGCGCTGCGTTGCGCCGAAATATGCCGCCCGCTGCCGGAGAAGACAACCAAGCTGCCCAGCCTGCAGCATTTTGCCCGCGCAGTTGCGGACCTGTCTGCAAAAGAAGAATCATTGCGCCGCCTGGTGGACGCAGTCGCCTGCGGCGATGGAAGCGCCTACCATGCGATTCTGGCGGAACTCAAGCTGGGGGAATTCTGCCAGCTTCTATGCCACTGGATTTGCGCCATCGGCTACCGCCGCATCTGCGAGGTCGTATGCAGGGTGCAGCCGCCGATCTTTGTCGATCCTGTCCACGAGATTCGCGCAGCGGGAAGGGCCCTGGGCGAGCTGGTTGCCAATGAAAAAGCATTCAGCGCGATTGAAAAAGCCGCACTCGCCGGCAACTGCGAAGTGCTGCGCTCCGCGATCACCCGGGCCGGCTTCATCCGCGGCTGCGAGGTCATCTGCCGCCTGATTTGCACGCATCGCTGTGTGCGCGTCTGCCGCGAATTTTGCGAGGTCTTTCCGATCGCGGTCCTTCGGGGCGCTCTGGCTATCGAAGAGGCGCAGAACTTCGCCCTGGCGGCCCGGCAACTGGCAGGCCATCCGCGCGAGTTGTATGACTTGGTGAACGCCGTACAGACCGGCAACGTGGAGGCGTACCGCGAAATCGTCGCCCGCTTCGGCTTTGGTCCATACTGCTGGCAGGTCTGCTCCTGGATCTGCACGGTTTCGTGCCACGAATTCTGCTTCTGCGTCTGCCCGCCGCCAGGAACACACCCCTGGTTCACATCGGTGGGTTATTTCGATATTTCCGGGGACATCAATCCTGGAACCGGCAAGACGAACAAGAGTCTGCCTTTCCCCTCTTTGGGGACCGGAGGCGGGCCCAACTATGCTTTCTATGGAGCGCTGCAATTGGGCGGCTTCTGCCCCATCGACTCTCCGACCACGCCCGGAGAGAAGATGAAGTATCGCTTTCTTTATAACGACGGCTCCGGCGACAAGCCCATCACCGGAAACTTGGTCAGCCCGGTCAAGGCGGGTGAGCGGCAAATCTTGTGGCCGACGATAGATGGCGCAGGCAATGCCACTGGAACTTTTGTGACGATTTTCCAGGATATCATTATCCAATCGAGCCCGCTGCCGCCTGACCCGACTCCGCCAGCGGTTGGCCATACCTGGGTAGCGCCGAAGCATTACATCGCGCCGGATCCCACAACCGGATGGATCGAGGTAGATCCGAGCGTTATAGGCGGTGGGTTCAAGACCCTGCTTGGCTTTGACACTGCGCAAGTGGTTCCCGGAGGGCCGCCGCTTCCTGGCGTGCCGGCCGGAACTGCCGTGCCTGCGGCCGCGCAGAGGGCGGGCCAGGATCTCTCTATCACCTTTGAAGCCGCGCGGCTGGGCGCTTCGACCGCAGACTTCTCCAACTCGCTCGACAAGATCCACATCAACAACTGGTTGGAGGTCATTGAATTGAATTTCGCTGAGTTCGTCACCGGGTGCTGCACGCCCATCGACAAGAAACTCTCCGTGCAGTTCACCGTTGATCATGAAGAGATGGATTCCGGTTCCTGGGGACTCTCCATCACCAGTTGCAGTCCGTCTGCTCCGGGCAACATCACTCCTACTACGTCAGGTCCGGGAGTTACGGTGAGTGCTCGCGGCGGCTCAGGCACAATTGTGGAAGACACTACCAGCTGGTCAAACTGTTCCTACACTGTTGACCTTGGCGTCCGCGCTGGCCTCACTACCGGCCTGCGTGATAATGAAGGTCAGAGCATCCCACTGACCTTCGCGATCTGCGGACACTGAGATGTTTCACTTTGTCCTGGCCGTCTTCGCAACCTGGCGGGTCACGCACCTGCTGGCGCGCGAAGACGGTCCAGCCGGACTGATTTACCGACTTCGCGCCCTCTTGGGCCGCGGCCTTGCCGGTGAGCTGATGGATTGCTTCAAGTGCCTCAGCCTCTGGATTGCGGCCCCGGCAGCGCTCTACATTTCACGCCACCTAGTGGAGTGGTTATTCGTCTGGCTGGCTCTTTCTGGTTGTGCCTGCATGTTGGAGCGCATCGGGACGGAGCCGGTGATCATTGAACCAATTTCTCAATCCACGGAAGGAGCTACCCACGATGTGTTGCGGTCATAGACGATCAGAATGGCAAAGCAGCCAGGCGCCAACGCGCAGCATCCAGAGACCTACACTGACGGAGCGCGGGAAAAGCAGCGTCCGCCCAGTTGCGGCGGCAGCAACGCCGAACTCTCCTGGCAATTCGCAAACAACAACCGGCTCTTCTGTAAAGATCCGCTCTGTGGAGGCATCGCCTATTCGGGTTCGTGGTCTCTTTACAGGACGCAGCTACGAATTTACCTCGTCGCAACCTGTTCAAACCGTCGATGCCCGTGACGCTGCTTCCCTTCTGAATACGCGGTATTTCAGGCTCGCAGAAAGCGAAACGGGACCATCGTAAGATCACATTTTGCCTGTGTAAGTCTTACGCGGGGACTACCAAAGTACGCGTAAGTCGCGCAAGACATCGTAGTCTGTGGGTTGAATTGTAGGTTGGGATTTTTCGGGTTTGCCGGGCAAGTCAGGACCGGGTGCGGAGCGCTGCGACTCACCCACTGAGATTCTTAATGACTGTTGTCGGATTTCTGACCAAGCTTCGCCTGTAATGTTCACCAGCGATTGTCGTCGATGATGCCAATCGATTCCCAGATGAACATCACATAACAAAACTCCGTAGGCATAATTTGGCACTACCGTTGAATACTTGAAAGCGGGCTGACGCATCGCGACGCATCAACCGGTAAGCCTGAATGCTTTCAAGCGGGGCTTGCGAACAGCCAGCGCCAAGTAGTGGTCATTCTCTTCAAACATGAGCTTGTTGGCACTCAAAGTCTGTAGCAAGCTGCGCAGGCGAGACTCATCCATGGATTTTCCATTCTTGTTGCACCATTCAAGGATGCTTTTGAAAGAGCGATGCTTGTCACAGAAGTCATAAATATCGGCTTGGACGTCTCGCAGCACGATTCGCCGCGTGGCTACGGGCGTGCCGGGGATCAGCGGCCGGTTGTCGTAGAGCACGCTGAACCCTTCTCCTTTTTCATAGACGAAGGTTGCCGGAGCCGCCTTCCACTCGTTGCAGGCAGCGATCATGGGTGAAATGTAGTCACCGCTGGAACCTGCTGCTTCATCGGAGATGGTATCGAAATAATAAGCAAAGCTCTCCAGGTCCATTTTTTCAGATGGATAAAGAAGGGAATAAACTTCCGCGGCCTTGAGTTTCAGCTTATATTTTTCGCGTTGCGAATGGTAAGGGCTGAACCGCTCCACGATCACAGGCGAAACCGAAAGCGGCGGCTGCAGGTGCGCAATGGAGCGCAGCAGCTCCGGCATTCCGGCATAATGCCTGGCTTGTTCGCCGGGAAAGCTATAAAGAATGTTCCAAACCACGTCAATCCCCTCTTCGCGGCACCATTTCAATAACTGAATATTCTGGATCGCCGTCACGCCCTTATTCATCTCGCGCAGCAGCTCGGAGTTGAAACTTTCGATTCCCGGCTGGATTGCCCTGATTCCTGAAGCAGCTAGCATGCGCACCTGCTCGCGCGAGAGGTTCGCCTTGATTTCATAGAAAATGGAGAGGTCCAGGTTGCGCTCCGCCAGGCGGGGCAGTAATTCCGTGAAGTAAAGCATGTCCAGGATATTGTCTACGGCGTAGAAATTGTTGCACTCGTACTCGCGCGAAAGGTGCAGGAGTTCATCATAAACGCGCGCCGGCGATTTCTTGCGGAACGCCATGGAATCGCGGTTCAGGCCGCAGAATGCGCAATGATGCTTCGCTCCCCACCAGCATCCACGCGAGGATTCAAACGGGAGTTTGACTTGGAACTTTGCCGGAATGCCTGCTTTTTTCACTGCAGTTATATAGTCGCTGTAATCGGGAACGGGCGAGTCATCCATCCGTGAGAGCGGTTGAGCGTTATGGTCTCCGGCGACAATCTGGCCGCCCTCGCGGAAGGAGACGCCATTTACAGGCACGAACCGCTTGCCCGCAAGCAGGTTCCTCAGGAGCTCCGGAAACGATTCTTCCGCCTCTCCGTGCACCACATAATCGATCCAGGGAAAGGCGCGAAGCAGTTGCAATCCCATACCAGCATCCACGTTGGCCCCGCCGAACACGATTGTTTTTTCTGGATACTTCTGTTTAAGACGCTGTGCCAGAAGCAATGATGCCTGCGTCTGGGCAAATGTGACGGAGAACCCGATCACATCGTATTTTTCCCACGGAACGCCTACCAGCGATTCCTCAAGGAATTCAGGGACGGTCTGTTCGGCCAGCCGGATGCATAGCTCTTCCGAGCCGCCCATCAGGTTTGTCAATTCATCGGCCAGCCGGCGGCCTTCCGGCGTGGACTTCAATGCGTGCCAGTCATTCTTGAATTCTTGTCCTACCGAAGCCGACAGCGCTCTGGAGAAGAACCATTCCGCGCTCAGCACGGAATTTCGCGCGATATGGTCATACCGCTTCAGACCGATCTTCTGCGCAAAATCGATGTTCAGGTAATGCACATCTGCGCTGCATCCGGTGCTGCGGACGCATTCTTTCAAAATGCCAAGAGCAATCGACCCACGAGTGAAAGATCCCCAGGGGGTATAGACCAGAGCAACTGCTCCGGAAGCTGGTATAGTACCGGACGGGACGGAGAAATTCGTAATATTTGCAAGGTTGTGCATGAATAGAAACTCCAAGAGAGATCGGGCAAACTAAGCGGAGCAACGCCGCCGCGCCCTCAAAAGCCGTTTTAGGTTTGCTATAGACCGTGTGGCACGGCCCACCAGAGCTCCCGGATTGAGCCGTTTTGCACAATCTGGGATGGAGCAGAGGCTAACCTGAATTTTCAAGGAGGAATGCCTCACCGCGGGGCGAGGCATCAGGGTTATTGTTCCTTAAGCATTTGCTGGGTATTGATTTTGACGGAAAAAAACGCGGGGACGACATTGGCCAGCAGCCCGGCGCCTATCAGTAACGCCGGAACCGCGATAAAGGTGGCCGGGTCCCAGACGGAAACGCCAAACAGGAATTTCCTCCACAGAAAAGCCACGCTGTAGGAAAGGGCCAAGCCGGCGGCGGCCCCGTACAGCACCGGCAGCAATCCTTTAAAGAGGACGAACCTGACAATCTGCTTCAAGTCCGCGCCTACAGCAATGCGTATGGCGATTTCCTTTCGTCTCTCGCGGACCATCGTGCTGGCCAGCGCATAGATGCCGATCATTGATAGCGCCAGCGCGATCAGAGACAGCGCCAGCACCAGCGACGCGCGGAGGCGAAAATTCTTCAGGGAATTTGCCAAGAGGTCGGAAGTCGTAGTGAACTCCACTACCCCGCCGGGCTGCAAGCCCGCAACCAGATTGCGGACCGGACCAATGAGGCTGGTGGGAGTAGCTTCGGTGCGCAGGATGATGCCCGCGTCCATCACCGCGCCCGGATGCTGGCTCAACGGAACATAAATGTGGGGCGAAGTCGCGGCGTTCAGTTGCATATCACGAACAGTGCCGCAAACGCCTACTACGGTGGCCCAATCCGCCTTGGGGTCGAGGCCGGTCAGCTTGATGCGCCTGCCGATGGGATCATGGTCGCGGAAATACTGTTTTCTCGTCTCGGCGTCTATCACGGCAACGGCCGTTGCGCCGGAGTTGTCGGAGTCGCTGAGGCCGCGCCCTTCCAGCACAGGAATCCCCATGGTATTGAAATACTCAGAGCTCACCACGCGGAAGTTAGCTCCGTTCTCCTGTCCTCCTCCGCTTTCTCCCGAGCCTTCGATGATGAAATTTCCGTTATGATCGTTGCCGGAAAAAGGCACATCATTCACCACGGCCGCCGAACGCACTCCGGCAATGCCGGAAACCTGTTGCAGCAGGGATTGATAAAACGTGACAGTATGTTGGGCCGCAGCTTCTTCAGAGCCCGGGACGGCCGGCAATGACAAGTTTGCCACCAGCATGTTGGCGTCACGCAGGCCGGAAGGCTGCGAAGCGACCTTGTCCCAGCTGTGAAGCAGCAAGCCGGCGCTCAGGCAAACTGCAAATGCGATTCCCACTTCAGCGGAAACCAGGGTGGTGCGCAGCCAGGATTGCTGCCGGTTTGTGGTAGAAGTCATAGGCGCACCCCTGACCACCGCGGCAGGGTTACTGCGACGGTGGTTGAACGCGGCCGCGATCACAGCGAGGCACGCTGCCAGCACGGCGATGACGAACGCGTACGCGCTGACTGCGCCGTCAATGCCCAGCGCTCCCACAGACGACCACGAGAGCGACCATTGCCGCAGAATCCGGATGGACACATAGGTTCCCAACAGTCCCACGCTTCCGCCAGCCACGGCAAGCAATACAGCTTCTCGTAAAAGATCTTTAACGATCATGTTGCGAGTGGCGCCAAAAGCTTCGCGGATCAGCAGTTCGTTCTGCCGCGTGAGCACCCGACTCAGGAAAAGATTGGCTAGGTTCGCCCCGGCAATGATCAGGACGCACAGCCCCACTCCGAAGGCCAGCAACAAAGCGGTCTTTTGTTCACCCAACAAGTGTTCCTGGAGCGTCTCCACTCGTACTCCAACTCCATGATTGGTAGTGGGGTATTTGGCCTGCAATTCGCGGGCGATTCCTTGCAGCTCCGACCCGGCTTCAGTGACGGAAGCGCCCGGCTTGAGCCGTCCGATCACGAAATCGTTATGGGCGCTGCGATCTGTTGAGCTGGGAAATATCTCGCGCGAGATCCAGATCTGTGTCTTGCCTGGAAATTCGAATGCAGGAGGCATTACGCCGATGACGGTGAAGTCCATGTCGAGGATGCGCAGGCTCTTGCCGATGGCCTCGGGTCGTCCCCCGAGTTGGTCTTTCCAGAAGCGATCGCTGACCAGCACGACCGGGGAACCATGCAACTGCTGCTCTTCCGCAGAGTATGTACGTCCCATGGCAGGCTGCACCTGCAGTACGTGGAAGAAGTCCCGGGAAACGCCGGTGCCTTCTACTCGCACCGGATAGCTGCCTCCCAAAACGGTGATGGGCTGGCCGCCGTAGCTTGCCAGGGATTCCAAGCCGTGGCTCATGGCTTGCCAGTCGGCCACGTCCGGTGAAGCGGCTGGTATGGAAGCCCCGCCGGAATTGGTTTCTGAAATATAAACCAGCTGTTCGGAGTGAGAATACGGCAGCGGGCGTATCACCATTCGGTATAAAAGCGCGAACAGAAGTGTACTTGCCGCCACGCCTATACCCAGCGTCAGCGCTATCATCAGGCTTTCTTTCCATGTGCGCCTGATCCTTCGAAAATCCTGTCTAATCACTTTCCAACTCATTGTTTACCTTATAGTTATCTTTAATGGGATGCTGATAGAATGATGGCTTGTTGTTTTATGATTGGATTATTAACTATTGTATAAACTTTTAATTCGTTCGTATATATAAAATTTACTTAATTTCATTCGCCCTTTTTGTGAAAAGAGCATTCACAGGAAGCGAGCTGCCCCTACCCAGCAGCGGTCCCAGGACTTTCTTATTGCCAATCACGATGATCTGCATCTGATTGGTATCCAGGTACTTCTGTGCCGCCTGCTGCACCCTTCGGGGGTTAATCGCCAATAATTCAAGCACATATTGCTGCTCGTGACCGGCTGCCCAGCCGTAAAGATACTGATTCATGACCGTTCCCAGGATCACATCCCGGTTTTCCAGGTCGAGAGCAAGGCCGCCAACGATGGCTTCTTTGGCTGCCTCCACTTCTTCTCTCGTGGGCCCACTGGTGCGAAGCGCTTCTACTTCGGCCGTAATCAATCCAAGCACATCGTGGACGCGCTCCGGAGCCAGGGCCGCCGTAATTGAAATGTGGTGCAGGTATTTCAGAGCGGTCAATGAGCTGTGTATATCGTAGGTATATCCTTTGGTCTGGCGGATCGGCCACAACCGTGAGCCGGGCCCTTCTCCCAGAATCCGGTTCAGAACAAGGCATGCGGCGTAGTCAAGGCTCAGACGCGAGACAGCAGGCTTGCCCAACACGAGGTAAGCCTGTTTCATTTGGGGATCGTCCACCAAGTGGACCGACTTTCCCGCCAGCGGGCGGTCGACCGTCTTCACCGCGTCCGCGGCAGCACAACCTTTCCAGGAAGAGAACAACTTCTGCAGCCTGGACTCCACGCCGGAGGCAGGCACTGGACTGATCACTCCTGCTGATGTCCGGCAGGGGCTGTAGTAAGTCTGATAAAACTTCTGGAGGTCGGCCACGGTCATCCGCTGCAGGCTCTCATCGTCAGGCCCGGTATTTTCGCGTGCATCTTCATAGAGGAGGTGCGCCAGCACGGAATCAGCCAGGTAATTCGGCGAGCTCTTCTGGTCTTGCAGCTTGGCCGTGCGGCGGAGCTTCCACTCCGCCAGGTTCTTCGCGGTGAATGCAGGCCGGGTCAGCGCATGGAACAGCTTGCCGGCCGCATAATCAAACGCTTCCACCGGGCCGCTGACACTGAATTCCGTAGTATAAGAACCGTAAGAAACGGAAGTTTCGAGCGTGGCCCCGTAGTCTTCCAAGTCTTGTTTTAGGGCATCATTGTCCCCGACAAGTAGTTTCGCTGTCGCCTCGGCAACGCCGGGAAGCCCGGGAGAATCGTTTACGCTGCTGGCAAGCACACGCACATGCAGAATGAAATGGGACATACCCGCGCTTTGCATCGTAACGAGGGAAATTCCAT
Source organism: Terriglobia bacterium (assembly GCA_020072645.1). Classification (NCBI taxonomy): domain Bacteria; kingdom Pseudomonadati; phylum Acidobacteriota; class Terriglobia; species Terriglobia bacterium. Next base: position 336,907 of record JAIQGK010000001.1, on the reverse strand, counting down.
TCCTCAGCTTGCGCAAGCGGCTGGGCGGAAAGTGAAACCGGGGCATTCCCCCTAAATTTTCTGAAGGCCCGGTTCTTTCGATCCTGGACGGCACCTGCCCCGCAAAGAGCGGCAACGAGAAGGCGCAGAGAAATATGCCTAAGATTTTTCGCAACATAAATTAAGTTCTTGGATAGCTCATTTATTGGGTTTAACGAGAAGACTTACGTGCTCTTTGCCGAGCAGGTAATGGCCGGCCACGCCGGCAATCTGGCTGCCGGTTGCATGGCGGAGTTGATCGTTGGTGCTTTCAAGAATATCGGGAGCGTTGAAAAGCGCAGCGCCTGTGGCAATCTGCGTAGCGCGATAGCGAGAGCTCTCGTCTTTTTCCGCCTGCTCGCCTTCCAGGATCAGTTGTGCCCGGCGCAATTCCGCGGCAGTAATTCCGGTTTCGCGGATGCTCCGCAGAGCGGCGTCTATGGCGGCGCTGGCCTTTTCCGCGGCGTCGGGCCGCGCCAGCGTGACGATCAGGTAGTAAAGGCCGCCATCTTTACGGAATTCCATGTCACTTTTCACGGAGCTGGCGATTCTGGAATCGACCAGGGCCTGCTTCAGGCGGGCATGCTGGCTCTTCGTCAGAATGACATCCAGCAGCAGCAAGTCTGAAGCGGCCTTATCTCCCAGGCTCGGTGCCGGATAGGCAAAGTAAAGGCGGGCGGCGCGAGCCTGCTTGTCCGTGGTTTCAAACTGTCCATCGTGCGAGTGCGGCTCCACTTGACGCGGCACGGCGGCAAGATCGCTCGGCTGGCTGCCGCCGCCGAAGATGGCGTGAACGCTCTTCAGAAGTTGCGGGGCGGAGAAGTCTCCCACAATGGTTAACACCGCATTTTGCGGCCAATAATGCGTAGCAATGAATTCCCTGGCTTCCTGTAAGGTAATCTGCCGCAGGTCGGGCACGTAACCTATCACGGGATGCTGGTACGCCGTGGTGGAGGCGGCCAACTCATCCAGGTAATCTTCGGCCGCTCCATAAGGTTGGTCTTCGTGGTGTTGGACGCGCTCATTTTCCACAACCCCGGATTCCAGTTTGAATCCTTCCGGGGTGAACTCGCGGCCCTTCATCCGCTGGGCCTCATAGGCAAGCGCGGGCAGCAAAGCGGTGGAAGGCACCGTGGCGTAGAACCGGGTACTATCGCGCCCGGTGGTGGCGTTGAAAGTCCCTCCGCGGGACTGGATTAGCGCCGCGTAGCGGACAGACGCCTCTCCTGATCGGGTGAGCACCAGGTGTTCGCAAAAATGCGCCAGGCCGGTGCGATGAGGCGGATCATCCGCCGATCCAAATTTATAGAGCAGCACGTAAGACGCAACCGGCGCATGATGGTCTTCCACCAGGATCACTCGCATGCCATTTTCCAGGCGCTGGTCAAGACGCGCATTGTTTTGCACAAAAGCGTTTTGCGCAAGAGCTGGGAGAGCAAGGACAAGGATAAGGCTGAACAGGGATTTCGACATCATGCGGCCACCGTGGAGTGCTGCAAAGATTTATACAGCTGATTAAGATCGCGCCCCTCGAGTTCCTGCCGCGAAAATTCCGCTGCGAGTTTCCCCTCGCGCATGAACCCCGCGATATCGGCGATCTGCTCCACCGAGTTCAGGTCGTGGGTCACCATCAGGATCGCCCTGCCGTGATTGCGCTCACGCTGAATCACCTGGACAATTTCTTCCGCCGTCGCCGGATCGAGGCCGGACATGGGCTCATCCAGAATCAGGATTTTGCTCTTGCGGCTGACCGCAATGGCGAGAGCCAGTTTCTGCCGCATGCCTTTGCTGAAGCTGCTGACCCGAAGCTCTTCCGAACCGCCGGGCAGGCCTGCCTGGTTCAAAATGGCGTAATAATCGCTTCTTTCTAGGTGGTTCTGGCCGCCAAGACGGCTGAAGAATTCCAGGTTCTCGCGGGCAGAAAGATCACCATACAGTGAGACGCTTTCCGGCAAATACGCAATCGCCTGGCGCGCCAGCGCCGGTGCGCTCGAGACTTCGTGCGTCCCCACCCAGGCTTTGCCGGAGGTAGGAAGCAGCAGGCCGAGCAGGACCTTGAGCGTGGTGCTTTTACCTGCGCCATTGTGGCCGAGCAGGCAATAAACCTGCCCGGGACGGACGTCCAGCGACAAGTTGCTGACCGCCGCTTTTCCGTTGCTGTAAGACTTGCTGAGGTTTTGAATAACGATTCCGTGATGCACAGAAAAACCTTTCTTGGGAATAATCAGTTACCGAGATGTGGCCTTCACCGCGAAGAGCAGCAGGCCGGCGGTCCATGCCAGCAGGACCAGGAGAAATGGCGAAGCATCCAGCAAGCGCCTTGCCGCACCGCGCTGCTGGAACAGGAAACGCGGCCTGTCGTCTAGGCTTACGTGCGCGTTGAAGGGATCGCGGCCGCCGATCATGCGCGCTTTAGTAAAAATGTAGTCGACTGTCCGTATCTTGTAGTCCTTTTGCGACCGCTCAGCATGCGCCAAGTCCAGGTAGGACATACCCAGCAGGCGTGAAACCGTTTCTTTATAAGCCACGGCCGGCAAGAATGCCGTCGCGGCCAGCACAAAGCGGGTCTGCCGGGCGGTCTGGGCGCGAAGCTGTTCTTCCATTGAGTCGGCGCGGCCCTGGTAATCCGTCCACACGGACTGGATCACGTCCAGCACCCTGCTTTGCTCCTGATCCCACAAAGATCGAAATCCGGCGTCCTCGGCGCTCAAATGGCCTGCCACCTGGTCAATCTGTTGATCGGGCAAGGCGCGGAACTTGGCCGCGTTGTAGCCCGCGGGTTTGAGATAGCGTTCCAGTTGCGCATTGTCATCGTGGTAAACGGTGGCAATCTGCCCGTTCAGGTGCTGCTCTCTCTCATTTGTCAGAATGTGTTCAATCTGCTGGCGCTTCTGGGCAAAACCGGGAATCCTGGTGGCTTCTCCCAGGAGATGGGCCACCGCTGAAGGGAGAATGGTGCTGATCAGCATCCATAACCCAGCACAGCTCATCATGACTCGTGCGCGGGAGCAAGCCTTGGACGAAAGGGCCACGCCCAGTCCGGCGAGAGATCCCAGGTACAGGAGCGAAGCGAACGAGGAAAGCAGGAACTCGGAGATCCGGGCGTGATCAAAGGACAGCCCGGACAAGACCGCTGCCAGCCATGCCGTTGTCATACAGCAGGCCAGGATCGCTCCGGAGCAAACGGTGATGGCCAGCCATTTAGCAAGGACCAAGTGGCACGATGATGCTCCAGCGGTCACAAGCAACTCAAAGGTTCCGCTTTCTCGTTCACCGGAGAGAGCCACGGCGGCCATCAGCAAGGTGACAAGGCCGATTACCCAGATCACAACCGTCGTCAGGTCAAGTGACGGAAACATCTGCGACAGCGGGTTTGCGTTGAAAGCGGCTTCATGCACGGAGGCTTCCGTGGTTCCCACGTTGCGGGCCACTAGCGGAATGCCTTCATGAAAGACGGCCATGGGTTCCGGCGGGACCTGCGGCGGCGTCATGTCATAAAGACGGTTCAGCTCTCCTGTGTGCAGGATCTCCGCCTCATTCTTGCTCATCTCGGCCCGGTATTCATGGGACAGGGTGCTGTAGTCGGCAGCGCGCAGCCATGTTCCCGTTGCGGCAAGCGCCGCAACAGCCACCGTAGCCAGCAGGAGCCGGGGATCGCGGAACAGCCGCCGCAGTTCATGGGTAAAGAGAATGATAAAAGTATTCATTTTTTCTAGATGCTCAATCCACCGTGAGGCGGCGGACATACCGTTGGGCCAGACCTACGCTCAGCAGGCCATAGGCCAGCAATACAAAGAGTTCAGGCAGCAGCGTTCTGTGCACGATGGTCGCCAAGATAAAAACCGGCGCGCCGGGAGCAAGGCTCTGCGAAGCCGCCCGCCGGTGCAGAACGTGCCCGTCAATGCTTCGCTTGAAGCGGAGAATGTCTTGCCGCGCGGCGAGCAGGTCGGCAAAACCGGTATGACTGATCTGCATGGCCGCCAGCCGGAAGCAGGAAGATGGGGAAAGGCGCTCCACCATCGTTGCTACCCGCAGTTCGCGCCCAGACTCTTCCTGATAGCGCGTTTCGCGGTCATAAATATAGCTGTTGGTCAGCCCTTCGTAGTATTCATAGAGACGCGCGAAAGCGCGTTCATCTTGAGGCGGCAGCTTGGCTGCGGCAAAGCTCGCAAGGTTTTGGTTCTGGGTGCGCTCGCGCGCCAGGTCGGCCTCCACTTGCTGCGGTGAAGACGCGGAATAAATCTGTTGCGTGACCCCCGACCCAAGCAGCGGAAGCAGCACCACCAGGATGATCCACAAGGCCAGGCACAGGCCGGCACAGTCGAGCATGCCGTTGCTGCGCGCCGAAATGCAGGTTCCCGCAGCTACGAAAATTGCCATGTAAATAGCCGACAAAATAAAAAACTCGGTCAAGGGAAGCAGCACGTGCGCGTGGGGAATCGTCCATGCGAAGACCGCCACGGAAATCAGCCCGCACACCGCCAATGCAATGGCCACCACGATCCAGGCTCCAAACATCTTGCCCCAGAGCAGGCCTTGACGATGCCCGCAATAGGAGAGCAGCAAAGAGAGCCGGCGGGTCTCTCTTTCCACGGCAAACGAATCACAGGCCACGAACAGGGCAAAAATGCTGCCCAGGACGGCGATTGTAAAGGACGGATCAGGCCGCTGGTATGCGCCCACCAGGAGATTGCTGGAGCCGTCATTGCCGAGCGTGCGTATGGAATAAACAGGAAAACCCACGTCGTAGGGAACGTACAGCACGTCGGTCAGATTCGAACTCAGGATGGAAACGGGCTCAGGTTGCACCGCAGCCACTGTCAACCGCGAACCATGGTGAGCTTCCGCTGTTGCAGCCGTCTGCTGCCGGTAATGCGCCACCGAGATCCAGAGAGAGACCGCATACGCACAGCAAAATACAAGAAGGGCCAGGAGCACGCCGCGGTCACGAAGCTTCCTCCGCAATTCATGCCGTGCCGTGACCCGGGCAGTTTCGATCTTCGAATTCACTAGGTTCATCTTTGTGCTGCTTCCGTCGAGAGGGCTTCAATAACCCGGGTTTTGGTTTAGCGAAGTAGAACGGCCGGAGCGAGAGGGTTTAGCCAAAGCGTCCGGCGGCGCGATTCAGCCAGCCAGTCAGCCAGGCCCGCGGTCGGTTGGGGGATGGTCCAGATGGAAGCGGGCTCGTCGAAAATCCCGCTCAGCAGGGCGCCCAGGCCGTTTTCCACCGCATTGCTGATGTCCAGCCGGTTGGCGAACATGTGAAGATGGCTGCGAATGATCCCACGTCCGGCCACCTTGTCCATGGCTGAAAGCTTTTGCCGCAGGCTGGTTCCCGCCGCCGACCAAAGTTTCCATTCTTCATCCTCGGGCGTCTTTGTGGACTCTTCCCGCAGAAGCTGGATCAGGCGGAACCGCGCCTGCAATTCCGGCTGGGAAACAGGAGAAGCCGGGCTTGCTGTCCACCAGAAATCCTGTAGCGCAGCGCGATCTTCCGCCAACGAAAGAAAAAGACGAAGTAGTACTCGCACGCTTCTCGAAAACATCTTGCTCCTGCTTTGACTGGAACGCTCGTGGATAAGCGTTAGGGCTTCCACGGAAGTAAAGCAGAACAGGTCCAGGGAGCAGGACAACAGCTCCGCGCCGCCATAACGATTGACCTCCGGCGCGAAAGGAAATTGCAGGATGCTGTTATCGGGATAGATATTTGCATCGTGCTCGTTCGGGTCGGTGGCGATCAACATGCGCGTTGTCCTGGCGATCTCCTCCCGATTCAGCGGTTGCAGCGACGGAGCGGCATGCAGGTAATGCTGCAAGTATGCCTCCACGGTATTGCACACCAGCGAAGCCGTGTGACGTTCGGTCTCCAGCCGCAGGCGGACATGGGGGCCTCCCAGGGAATAACGGACAAAGTAGAACCGTTCCAGCAGTCCTTCTTTGTAGAGCTCCGCCAGCAGAGGCGAGATGGCCTCTCGCAACAGGCGATCCCGATCCGCATGGTAGTAAATATGAAAATTCAACCAGTGATGCATATTCGTGTAATTAGTTCTTTGCGGGTGTGGGATGGTGCGCCTTTGCGGCCAGCCGCATGCACTCCAGATGCTCATAACAGTGGCGGATAATGCGCCAGGAGCTATAGGCCGGAGTGGCGCCGCTCCACCACTCCGTAAGCTTGATCTGCATTGAGGCTGCCAGCAGTAAATGTGCCGCAGAAAAAGGGTGGGGAGCGCAGACCCAATAGAAGCTGAAAAGAACCACGCCCACAAAAGGTACGGTGTGGTTCCGAACCAATTCGCTGGTTCCGCTTGGCCGCAGAGCCGGCAGATCCCTTGCATCGCCGCTCGAGAGTTGTTTCAGCGCCGCCTCAATGAATCGCCGCTCCGAACTTTCCGCTTTCGAAAGCTCCAGCCCGCCGAAGCCGGCCAGAGCCGCAATCAAGGCCGCCACTCCGATGATTGTTGTGAAAAGGCCGAGAAGTGTATCCCCGGTCATCCATCCGTAGAGAGCCGTAGCTGCCGCGCCACAAAAGAATGCCGCCATGTTGAACAAAGGCGCTCTCGATTGATAAAGCTGCTCACCCATCCAGCGGACCCGCTCCCGCAACTGGTATCCGCCGGGAATTTCCTGCAGCCATACCCGCGGCGAGCACAACTCCACAATCTGCCGGATATTGACGGCATAGGCCCGCAGGGCCAAAGGCTGGGTGGCGCGGCCGAGAAAGAGCGCCTCCGCGCCGAAGAGCGGGACAAGCAGTCCCCAGGCTGCGAGTGCGGTGCGCGGAAGGAAGGCCGCACCCACAGCAAAACCAATGACCAACAGACCCACATGCAAAGCGCCCAGGGCGAGCAGGACCATTGCCCAGCGCAGGAAAACTTTACGGATCTCATGCACCCAGGCATCCGCGCGGCGATATTCAACTCGGGACCCGGCCCATAGCGGACCGACCGGAGAAAAACACAGGCATAGTTCCGAGTACATGCCGGCGAATTCCTCCGTGCTCAACCGGCCGCGGCCATAGCGAGGATCGACAATCATCCAGCCGCCAGAGACAACTTTTTCCACCAGCAAATAGTGGTTGTCTGTGGTATGAACGATCACCGGAAGCGGCAACGTTTTCACCTGCTTCGCCGGACAGCGCACCGCCTCCACAGCCATGCCCATCTGCTCCCCCAAATCGCGCAGCACGCGCATGGAAAGCCCCCGGCTCCATACATCCGCAGGCGCGAGCTCTACCAGAGCTTCGTAGTCGAATGGAAGAGAATGATGGGCCGCAATCATAGCCAGGCAGGCAAGGCCGCAGTCGTTCAGAGATTTTTGCAGGATCGGTTTCAAGAGACGCCCGCTTGTATTTTCGATTGCGGCCAGCTCAAGGCCGCCACGGTGAAGATCATTGGAATCTGCCGCACCACATGAATTCCGAGCTGTTTTAGGCTCACGTGGATCAATTCGCGTAGCAGCGCCTGGTCGCGTCCCAGCGGCTGTGCTATTTGCGATTGCAACTGGCTTATGATCGCGAGCAGCTCTTCTGCCTGCGGAGGACGGTCTGCGGAAGAGATCTGCTCGCGCCATGCGGCGATGCGCTCCATGCTTTGCGGTGAAACCAGGCGGCAGGCCATGGCTTGCACATGTTCACCGGACAAGCGGTGGCGGTCGAGATTGGGAATGAGGGTGCCGATATGGCGTCCCCAATATTCTTTTCTTGCGTCCGCGGTTTTGAAAAATAGATGGTCGCAGGCCAGCAGAAACCAGACTGCCGATGCTTCCAGCGATTCCGCCGATTCTATCTGCCGCAAGATCCAGAATGCCGCTTTTTTCCACGCCCGCCAAACTGCTTCGGCGCGCGAGTCACTGCAGAGCCGGAAGGGGTAATGTTGCTCCGCATTTTCCTGGAAGAAAACCAGCAACTCATTATTGCCGGCCATTCCTTCAGCGAGGTCAGCCATGCAAAACGCCTTTCCGCTTGCGTCCCGGTGCAGGGCGGCGAGTTGGTCCGCGGTCAGCGGACAGTTGGAAGGATGCCGCTGGATGAAAACTGCTATCTTCGCCCGCAGGAATTCCATGGCCGCGGCGGCCTGATCAGAGCGGGACGTTAGCAGGCAGAAAATGTGGGGACCGCGCATGGTGCCGCGGTCATACCAGATCCTGGCCAGATCCCATCGCAGGTCGGCTTCCCGCAGGATGGGTCCGAGGCCTTCCGCCAGCAGAAAATCCTGCTCCGGGTCTCCCCAGTAGTAGGCGTTCAGGCCGAACGTGACGATTTCATGCACCGCGCCATTCTTCATGCTTGCACCGGACCGAGCCCATAAGGAATCACAAAGCCCGGCACCAGATAGACTGAAGCCAGAGTTGCGCTGATCTTTTTGCGGCGATAGTCACCGTCAAGCACCATGCGCAGGGTGGAGGAAGCGAACTCCATGTCGTTCAAGCTTGGTAAGTTGAGGAAGTATGCATGAATGTCGTCTTGCATGACCGGACGCTGGTTCAGATAACAGAGCGGCGCTTGGCCGATGTCCATGAGCTCAGCCGCCCCCAAATGCCGCTTCATGGCCATCCAGTGGTTTTGCTTGCGCTCGATCCGCGCCTTCTGAATGAGACATTCTTCGCAAATCGTCAGCATGGGCAGAAGAAAAGGGCAAAGTTCTACGGCCCGCCGGACGGTCTGTTCCGCAAGGTCCATCTCTTCTGAAGCGCGCAGATACCGCGCGGTGCAATAAAAGTAATACGCCAACACGCTGTGATACCACCTGAGCCCCGCTAGCTTCACGCTGCCAATGGCATTGCTGGAACTGATGGATTTTCGGTAGGACCGTAGTTCGCGCAGCCCCGGCGCGAACTGCGCGCTCTGTAAGAGGCGCAGGGCCCGTGTGGAACGCTCTTGCGGGACAGCGCGGCGGAATTCCTCGACCCATGCGTTGGCTTCCGGCGAATATTTACGGATGAAATGGAATTCATCAAATTCTGGCGTGGACATTCACCGCCTCCTCTCTCCATAAATTCCCGCTTTTTCCTGGACTGCCATTCGTTCTGTCGGAAGGCGCGTCCTGAAGCGAAAACAGGGCTGCATACAGTTCGCTTTGTTCCAGCAGTTCGGTATGCGATCCAGTGGCGACCACCCTGCCCTCGTCCATGACAACGATCAAGTCAAAGTCGCGTACCGAGGCCAGCCGGTGCGACACGACGATGCAGGTAGTGTCATGGAAGACGTTCAGGAGCGTATCGATGATCTGGCGCTCCGTAGGCAGATCCAGTTGTGAGGTGGCTTCATCCATAATCAGGATTCTCGGCCGGCGCAACAGTTCCCGGGCCAGCGCAATTCTTTGCGCCTGGCCTCCGGAGAAAGCTCCCTGGTCGGCGCCGACGACCGAGTCATATCCACGCGGCAGTCCGGCAATGAACCCATCCGCCTGCGCTGCAACCGCGGACTGGTGGACTGCCTCTAGGCTTGGATTGGGCGAGCCCAGCGCAATATTTTCTGTGACAGCGCGGCGGAGAACGCATGCGCTCCCCTGCGGGACGTACCCGACATGGTTGCGCACGAATTTCAAATCCAGATCGCGCAGGTGATAACCGCCCAGTAATACCTCGCCCTCGCCGGGGTGGGCGAAGCCCAACATTAGTTTCATTAAAGTGGTCTTGCCTGCACCACTGGGGCCGACAATAGCAACCTTCGCGCCTTCGGGAACTTCCAAATCCACGCCTTTCAACACTGGTTTGCCGCCATCGTAAGCAAAGCTGAGGTTACGCAACTGCAGGCTGCCTTCCGCTGCCGCGGGCCGTAGCGCGCCGAAGTGGCTGGCTTCAGCGGTACTCTGCATCATCTCTGCAATGCGCACGGCAGCCTCAAGTCCGGTGGCCAGCCGTGGCGTAAAGTTGATCAGCGACCGGCTGGAATAAAGCAGAACGTTGATATACACAATGCTCGACATGAAAAGAGGCGCGGTCAGGGCCCCAGAATGGATGCGCCACGCACCCACGATAGCAATGGCCAGAAATCCCAGCCTTCCCAGGCCGGAGTTAGCTTCGCCCAGCAGGCGGGAGACCACCTGTAACCTGCATCTTTCCCGGTTTACGGCGCGATCAGCGTCTGCAAACCGGATTTGCTCGCCGGCCTCCGCATTGCAAGCCTTGATGGTGCTGATGTGTGCCAGTACTTCCGCCAGGTAGCTGCTCAATAGTGCAACTTCTTCCTGGGAGTGGCGTGCGATCCTGCGCAGATGCGGGGTAAATGCTGAATTAGCTCCAGCGATGACCATCGCAACCAGAATGCTGGTGAGCGCCAGTGTCCAGTCAATGGAGAACAGCAGCGCGATGACCGCCGCCAGTTGCAATCCAATAATCAGGTAAGGCGCTGCGTCGCCGATCAGGAAAGGCGAGAGCTGGGGAATGTCGTCGCGAAGGCGGGAATACAGTTTGCCGACCCCCAGATGCTCGCATTCTGAAACAGGTAGCGAAAGAATCTTTTCGAACAGCCGGAGCTCAAGCTGCTGCAGATCACGATAGAGGGCACGGGCGGCGCTGGTCTCCAGCATGGCCGAGGAAGCTGACACCACGGCAGCGGCCAGCACAAGCTGGATGCCGCTCCAGGCAAGTTCGCCTAGCAGGCGGGACTGCGTGGCCTGTTCAAACAGGCTTTGTACGACTCTGGGTATCCACAGGAGAGATACAATATGAATGAGGCCGAGCGTGGCGAGCCACGCAGCCGTCCAGCCGTTTGCCGCAAACAGGGGCCAGACCACGGCTTTGACTGCTTGCCAGCAGCCGGGACGCGGAGCGATTTTTGATTTCAGAAGCATAAGAGAAGAATTCAGAGCGCGCGCTCACGGGCGACTGCGTTGAAAAGCTGCCCGTGAGATAACGCGCCCTGATGAAAGGGTGGGGACGGGAGCCGGAAACGGCTTCCCGCGCCCCTCCTAGTTGGTCGGCTGGGTGGAATTCGAGCAGCCGCTGCTGGAGCAACTATTGCTGATTCCGTCTTCGTCGCCGATTCCGCCAAGGATGTTTTCCAGGATTTCGTCGCTTACCGGCGAAATCTGGAGATCAAGTTGGAAGTCCTTCTTGTTCATTTGATTTCTCCTATTGGGATCGTTAGGTGGTCTTGGTTGAATTGGAGCAGGTGTTGGTGGAGCAGCTGTTGCTGATTCCATCTTCATCGCCAATGCCGCCGAGGACTGCTTCCAGGATCTCGTCGGTAACTGGCTCAAGCTGCAGATCAAGGGCAAAGTTCTTTTTCATTTTGTTGCTCCTCTTATCCAGCAGGGCTGGATGGGTTAGGTTGTCTTGGTTGAGTTCGAGCAGTTAGTGCTGGAGCAGCTGTTGCTGATTCCGTCTTCATCACCGATGCCGCCGAGAACGGATTGCAGGATCTCGTCAGTGACTGGTTCCATCTGAAGGTCGAGAGAGAAGTTCTTTTTTTCCATTTTTCTTTTCCTTTGCAATTTGATTAGGTAGTTTTGGTGCTGTTGGAACAGCCGCTGGTGGAGCAGCTGTTGCTGATGCCGTCTTCATCGCCGATGCCGCCAAGAACCGCTTCCAGGATTTCGTCGGTAACCGGTTCAATGTGCAGGTCGAGTGCGAAATTCTTCTTTTCCATTTTGTTTTCTCCTTTTAGATTTGGATTAGGCAGTTTGGGTGCTGTTGGAGCAGTCTTTGGTCGAACAGCTGTTGCTGATGCCGTCTTCGTCGCCAATGCCGCCGAGAACCGATTCCAGAATTTCGTCTGTGATCGGTTCGATCTGCAGATCAAGATTGAGCTTGTTCATGCGGGGTTCCTCCTTTCTTCGGGATCAGGCCCTGATCTGGTTTTCTCAGGGCCAAACTTGGCGCTACACGCACGCAGTTTGCAGGGGGCTGCGCGAAACTTCTTCGGGCTCCTCCGGCGCGGGAAAATCATGGCGCAGAAGCAGCGGGTCAGCGAGCAATTCATAAATGTGCCCGCCTTCACGACAGGATTCGGGTGAAGGCAGCGCCTCCTCAAAGCTGATTTGCCCCTGGAAGTTCTGCAACATCGATGCCAGCAGGCGCAGGAACAGCGGAGAGCTGAAATCGATGAACTGAGGCTTATGGCGGCTGAAGCTGGGATCAAACTGCACCTGGAGCCGCGCATAACAGCGGACGGGAATCCCGGCCGCGAGCCGCCACCGGTTCATCTGTGCATAGAAGGTGGGGTCTTCGCCGGTGGAAACGGAGCGCGGCAAATCTGCCGCTGCCACGGTCCAGCTCATCCTTCGTAAAATCAGATTGCCCATCACCAGCCGTGGCGCGAAGAACAGTTTGCCGTGCTGCTGTTTTTGGACCTCAGGAATGAACGGCAAACGCTGCGCCGGCCCAAAGACGCAAAGCTGGCGGACCGTGGCTGAAGAAATAAAATCATGCCCCACGCCTCCGAGTTGGACCGGCAGGATCCATTCCCCGCGGGGACCGATCAGCCGGGGTAAGCCTGATTCGGAATCGAGCACGACTTTGAGGTCTTCCAACTGAAGTTGGGCTTCGGCAGGCGCGTCAAAGTGATCGCCAGGGAACCGGAGCACGTAGCGGCACTGGAGCGGATGGACGTTCAGCATCTCGCCATTGATAGTGCTGACATCGAGAAATTCAATCTGCCGGCTCCCCTGCCTGCGCCGGCTGCAGACCCGCACGTGCTCCACGTACCTGCTCCGGAGCTCTTCCGGCATCAGCCAGGCAAAACGGCTGGTCATGCGTCCTGAGCCGTCCGCGCATTGATTGAAGACCCAGCGTTCCATGCTGGGGCCGGCTGGCTGGACAAAAAAGCACGGGGGAAAATGGCTGCGGTAGTATTCCGGAATCAGCTCCGCGGCGACCCGTTCCAGTTTTGCAACGTTGATTTCATATTCGCCCGCGGCATTGAGTTCCTGGCACTCCGTGATTGCTTGCCAGAGCCAGCCGCGGATCTCATGCAGCCGCTCGATGGACTCAAGGCCTTCCGGGTTGAAAGGCGCCCTGTAGAACGGCTCATGGCGGCCCTTGAGGACGTATCCAGTAAACTCCTTCCACACCGGCCGCGCTCGGTTCAGCACTTCGACCAGCGGCACAGGGTTGCTTTCGGCGCATTGTGACACGAAGTCAACGCGCAGAAGCGCCGCAAGCGTATGCAGAAAATCATAGCCTGACCAAAAAACGCTGGAGATCTCCGAGAGCGGGGCCGTCTTGCGGTAAAGCTCCTCCACGCTTTCCCGCGGACAGGAAATGATTTCTCCGAAGGACGTCTTTTCTGAGGTGACGAACAGGTCATGCTTGGCTGGATTGTACGTGATCGTGAATCTGGCCTTTTTGTCTTCCGGCAGCAATGCCTGGATGGAAGCCCATACGTCGTCGATTTTCTGGTGGATTTTTTTCACCAGGCTAGGTGCATGCTGCGGCTCGGCTGCGCAACTCTGCTCAAGCGCGCAGAGATCCAGGAACTGGGCGATAACGGGAAGCAGACGCTCATCGTGCAGCGATTGCAAATGCGTGGCCAATTCGGCTTCTAATCGGGCTGCATTAGTAAACCACTCCGTATTAGGAAGCAGAAGACCGGAGTCGATCAGTTGTCCCAGCAGACATACGGCATCGTCGCGGCTTTCCATTTGCAGATCGCGCCAAAGGGCCGTTGCCGTGGGCCGGTAGCCGCGCGGGCCACGGGCAAACCATGCCTGAAGAAATTCCGCCAGCTGCTCTGGCAGCCTGATATTTGCGAGAGACTCCAGCTTGAATTCGTATTGAGCGGAGCTGTTGGGTCGCCATTTTCCAGGCGCGAGGAAGCTATATCCGCCGTCAACTGCGCGGGCCAGCGTGTAATTCAGCTCGATTTCCAGCTCTTCAAGGAATGGCTGGTAGGCGAGCAGTTGCTGAAAGCATTGGTCGACAATGTATCTCTTGATGCGCACCATGGAGTGCCGCTTCAGACTGTCAAATGAAAAGCCGGGATGGGAAGAATCATCGAGGAGGCCAATGCCGACCCACGTCAAGGTGGAAAAGGGCGAGGGCTTGAGGGCCGTGCGGGTGAGGTAGGAGAGCCATGCCAGTTCCATGCGGCGTCGTTTTCGCGGCTCAGAGCTTCCATCCGCTCTGAACCGGCGTACCTGATCGACAATGCTTGCGCTGGAAAAGGAAACACCACACAGAAGCTCGGGGATGTTGAAGGAACCGTGGAGGGCCGAGCACTCCGCCGCATGATGGCTCTCATACAAAGTGGAAAACTCGCGGCCTAGTTTTTCGAGCTGCAGTTCAGCATTCCGCACGTTTGCCATTTTGCCGGCCAGGGCCTCGCCGGCCGCCAGAGGAAGTTCCAGGTCGCTATGGGAAAGCTGCTTTCCCGCTGAACACACACGCTTGAGGTTGAGCAGCGCCTGCTTTTCCGTGGGACCATGTGTCGCCGCGATCTGTTTATAAAGAGCGGCGACAAGGTCCTGCCGAGATTGTTGCAGAAGCACCTCCACTTCAGCGCTCCGGCTTACGATCTCCGGCAGCGCGGAATTTCTAAATGGCTCCAGGTGCGATACAGGCAGAGCAGCGACTCGAAAAATCGCGGGTAAGGCCATGAGTCAGAAAATCCTTTTTATTACGAGATGGTTGGCTTGGTTTATGACGAGATGGTTTGTCTGGTTACGCGCCGATCGCGATTGCGCCGGTTTATCCCACGAGCGCCGGCACTTGAGGGCGCAGCGCGTGGTAGACAAGGGCTTCGTCCAGAAGTGCGAACCCCGCCTGGTTGGATACTCCATGGAGCGCTTTGAACAATGCCGAGTGGCTGGAATGCAGCGCGAATGGATCGATCTGGACCTGCTCACGCCGGCAGAGTTCGTTTACGTATTCCATAAGATTGAGGATTGCAGATTGCCATTCGCGAAGCGTAATCGCGGGTTGCGCAATCGCACCGGTGATCTGTTCACGCGCCTGTTCCCAGAAGCTCGCGGAATGTAAGAGCCGCTTATCGAAAACGGCAAGCACGCCTTGATGTTCTTGTGGCGTATGCGCCGTCTTCAAAAGGACGAACCGCACCAGCCAATCACGGTGATAACTCAAATACTCGCAGGAGTCCTCGAGCTCAAGAATGCGCAGAGCCGCCTCAACGAGTTCGGCCACAACCACTATGCGGACCGCGTGCAGCACGGCACCGTCGATCATCGCGGCGTTCGAGAGGAAATGCCTCAACCCGGCGCTCAAGCATGCCGCAAACAGAGCCACGTATTCGTCGTTCCCAAGGTAAGGCTCGCCCCCAAAGGTTACATGGCTGCGCTTATAGCTGGTCCAAATGAGAGTGCCGGGCGAATAGTCGGCTATGGTGGAATCTTCCATATCAATCGTGGGATCATGGGCGCCGGTCAATTTTGCCGGGCCTCCAGCCTCCTGCCACAGGATTTGCGAAAGCGTTTCATCCAGATATGTTTCCAGCTCCCGCTTCATCGCTGCGGCATCTGAGGAATCGCCATGAAGTCGGATTTTGATGTGCTCGCCGCCGCGGCGGTAGCGCATGATCCACAGCCGCCAATCCCGTTTTGATGCCTCGATCACCTCCTGGAGAAATGGCTTGATCGCGCCCAGCAGTACAGCATCGAGATGGCCATGGCAATACACGTTCGCCGTAACCACCGGATCAGGAAAACTTTTAGAAAATGGTTCTACTTTGGCCATGATTCAATTTTCCTTGGTAAAAATCCCTTTTCCGATTCGGAAAGATATGGGAGCTTGCAATCCGCCAACCGCAGGGCGTTTTCGGCTTTCAGTCGGCCCAGAAGGCGCCGAACCGCGTGCAGGCTCGCCTTAAGCAGGGACCTGGATGCAGTCATCTCTTGATTCAGGAGCAACTGAGGATCCTCAAAGGCATTCTGCAAAAACTCTTTTTCGCTCTCAAGAAATATCCGGGCGGAATCAGCTGCCACAATTTCATTTCCAGAGCGCGGCGCGGCGGGATTTCCGAAAAGAAGGGCCGGCAGATCGTAATTATCAAGACACCAGTGAAAATTATCCGAGGCGATGAACGCTTTCCATAAGAATTGCGTGATGCCTTCTCCCTGGATGCGCAGCGGCTCTCGCGCCGCCAAAAGCGCGGCGCAAGTGGAGGGCGCGAGGTCCCAACTGTTTTGTAGCTCACGGAGAAACGCCCCATAGAACCGCTGTGAAAACTCCGTATAGGGAACCGAAAAATATTCGTGGAAAACCTGGGCCGTTCTGGCTACATAAAAGAAAACCTGGTTCAGGATGTCCATGGTGAGCTTCTTCCGGGAGAAATACTCCGGCTTCTTCTGGTGCGCTCGCGAGATATAAAGAGGAACGATATCGGCAAAATCCTGCCAAAAAAAACCGAATTCGCCTGCCACTATATTTTCCAGGTGCGCGGAAAGATGAGCGAGCATGTGTCCTCTTTGGAACAGACGACCCAGGGCCGCGCCATATACGGTGATACGCTGCGGAACAGACATGCCGCCCGGCTTCTGCACGGGACCCGCAGGCTTTTCAAAAAATGATAGCCGTTCCACAGACGGCGTGAGCCGGACCACCAGGCCGAGGCCATTCTTCATGCGCGCCTGAATTTCGTGGCGGATCTCTTCCGGCAACAAATGGAATGCCTGCTCCGGACTGCCCGCGCCGATCACGAATGGTCGAGGCAGCACCTCATCGGCGGAAAACGTGAGCAACGCCGCCGGTTTCGGGCCGATTTCTGCGCCGCTGTGTTCCTGTAACGCGGCATGTTCGTCCACAGCATAGGATTGCAGCAATCCGCCGGTTGGGCTCCATGTGCCGTCAGAGCGTTTCATGACGCTGGTGATCCCGCCCGTAACGCAGCCCATGCCTTTCAACTCCACCAGATGCTCAATTCCGCCAAGCTCCTCAATGACAGGCGCGGCCTCACGGAATAAAATTCCCGTGCGTCCAGTGAACCCGGCCTGGACCCCGTTCTCATAAATTTCAGAACCATACATGAGCACTGACCATCGGGCTCCTTCTATGTGACCCATTGTGACCGGAATCGTTCCCGCTGCCAGCAGCTCCGAAACACTCTGACCAGGAGCTTGTGCAAAAGCGTGTTGCACCGAAGCCAAAGAGAGCGATTGCAAGGGCACATGAAATGGTCTTCTCGACTCGGCCATAGAGAGCGGCAAAGAAAAATCTTCCAGCGGCAAAATCACATTTGAAGCATGGATCCGCCATTGGCGCTGCCGGATAGACTCTCGCGGCGGATTGTATGGACTGATATAGGTTGTGTTGCGGCTGCCGAAAAGCGGCAACACGATTCCATCTTTTGTGTGCCGGAAGCTTACAACCTGCAGTCGGTGATGTTTAAATCGCTGCTGCTCGAACTCCTTGGAGTCATCCTTGTCTAGCCATAGAGAGTTGCGGAAGTAGTTGAGGGCCTGGTGGTAATTTTCCTGCCGGCAGCTTTGCTGGAAGACTTTTTCGAGATTCGGCGAAATTTCCATCCAGTCACAGGGCAGGCAGCCATTTTTCCAATAAAAATGCAGTATGGGCCGCAGAGCAAAAGCCGTTGTCCATGAAGCTGTGTTTGGGCCGGGCTGAACCCGGCATGATGCGATGCGTGCAATCGCCCAGCGGGCGATACATTCAAGCAGCGCCCAGCAGGGTTCCGGTGCGAGCCCGAGAATCATCCCAGCGAGCTGTCGTTCCAGAAACAACTTGCCAGACGCCACCTCCGCGCGCGCGACGCTGCCGGGAGCGGACAATTCAAGGCGAACGCCTTGACTCTGCAGCGATTGCAGAGAAGGCCATGGATATGCCTTGCGCAGCACGCCGAGTGTTGTGCGCTGCCGCGGAGAAGCCAGATGGAATCGGCAGAGATCAAAAAGGCTGGCTTCTGGCTCCGGGGAGTATGCCCGGGCCACCGCAGATTGCTCGAATGCTGTGAAGACGTTCATCATCAACCCTGTAAAGCTGTCTGGCATGTCTGAAGGTCCATGAACGCGATCACTACCTTGCCTGACTTTCCCTGCGACCACCATGCGCGCTCACATGCCTGCCGCACCTTGCTATAGGGATAGACCGAATCAATGGGAGGAATTACCGAGCGATTATCCAGCAGCGTCTGGGGATCATAGGAACCATCGTGAAACAAATAGGGAGAGCCCTGAAATTCTCCACTGGCGATTGGACGCACCGCGGCAGGATGAACTTGCCTTGCTCCCGACTGCCCAACAGGCAAATACGTGCCCGCGGATTTCAGGAGTGCAAGGCAAGTGGGCCCGTAAAAATCGGCGGCAAAATCGACTACGGCATCCACACTTTCAGTAGAGGCCGCATCTCGCATACGCTCCCGCAATTCCACCAACTCGGCGGAAGAGGAAACCACAAAGACTGCCTCCGCACCATTGCGTAAACAACGCGATGCGGCCTCCTGTGAGCGGAGAATGTTTAGCACGCGCATCCCGTTGCGAGAGGCCATCTGGGTGAGGCAGCTTCCAATAGCGCTGTTGGCCCCAGCAATCAGCAAAGTCTCACCTGGCCGCAAACAAAGACATCGTTTCAATAAATCCATGGCAATCGATGCCGAAAACTCCAGGGCCACTGCATGCAACGGCGAAATTCCCGGACGTACCTTGCGTATAGCGATCTCAGGAACCCAAACCCGTTCCTGAAAGGCCGCTCTTGGCTGACTGGCCAGCACGGTACAACGGCCCCTGCCTTCTTTACATAAATTACAAGCTCCGCATACGCTCAACAGCCGCGTAACCACGAGGTCGCCTTCTTTAAATTGGCTCTGTTTATCCGATTCCATGACCCAGCCGGCAATCTCGGTGCCGAATACAGCATGTCTGCCATGCCAGCCTGATGCGCCGGCATGGACGGTGTTTAAGTCGCTATAGTTCAGGCTGCCGCACACAGTTTGAATTTGAACGGCATTTTTCTTCTGCAGCCGTGCCGGAGAGACAGGGCGAACGTCAATGGCCTCAATCCGGCAGAGTTCACGGATGCACTCTTTCCATGCGGAAGGCAGAGAAACTTTGGGGTAACGGGGATTATATTGAGAGACTAGGGCGTACAAGCGATTTCCAAAGACGCAGGAGATTTGCTTTCAGCGATTGCAGAAGGCGCAGCGGTAAAGGCAGGCTCGCGCCATTCTCAGTCCCATGAAGAGTTACATCAGAAGAGGACCAAGTTGCTGTAGTTAGAGATGATGAGTTTCCAGTTTTGAGCATTCTCCGGTATAGAGAGAAGCTTCAGGTTGATCGATCTCAGGAAGCCGACGATGGCTCTGGCTATTTATTAGTTAACAGATGTAATCGCATAACCTTTAATCTGAAGAGAAATAGAACGCTGAAGCAGGTCAATGGAGATGATCATCTCCGATCCCTTCTTCTCTCCCATAAAAATACCTTCAACGCCCGCCATAGGGCCTTCTTCAATCCTGATTCTTGAACCTACGGCTATATATGGGTGAGGCCGGATTTGTTCTCCAGATTCGACTATTTTCCGGATAGCGTTAATTTCCTGGTCGGCAATTGCGGCAGGACCTTGATGAGTGCCCACGACCCGAATCACGCCTGCCGTATTGATGATTGGAAGCTTTTTTACCGGATGGAACTTGCAGAACACATAACCGGCAAACAGAGGGACTTCAATTTGCTTTTGACGGTCCGACCACTGACGTTTCGCGCTATAGGCGGGGACAAATTCCTCGAAGCCCTTGTTTCGCAGGATCCTGGCTGACGCAAATTCATGTCGCGGCCTTACCTGGATAGCAAACCAGGACTGCTCTTGCTGGCATATTTCCATTACTTTCGATGCCTCCATAGAGCTGATACAAAAATACTGGTCTTGGATTTTTGAGCAGCGAGTCGGTTTCAACTTGTCGATTATGTCCGCTCGGGATTGGCTTGTACAGTTACTGGGGGTGAAGAGCCGATAACAGGAAAGTTAAAAGATGGTTAACAGTTTGTTAAATCATATGCAGCCTACTTCGCCGGGAAAATAGGCGCTTTGTCACTTAAAATCTGCGAAAAGACATTTTTATTCATTAGATTAAGAGCAGAGCTGATCATGGAAAAAAGTGCAATGGCAGGCTTCATGTTTAACATTTCTCTCATCTAATTCTTTTGTCATGCTACTCAGGTTAGAGAGCTGAACCTGAGACGGAACGAAGGGAAACGTTTTGCCGGCCTAGACTGGTTCGTCCAGCAAAGGTGACACCGCCTCCAGCCGTTCAGTTTCATCGGAAACTCACAAAACCTTTCGTTAACGTCAGTTGCCAATCGATCAAGAGGAATGTGCTTGTGCAAAGAAAGTTTCGGCATGCCCATGAACCTGCGCCGATCAATCAACCTCATGGAGTAGGTCCTAGCAGGCCCTTTAAAGTGCTAGCTGGGCGACGGCGCACTCCGGTTTTGGAATATCTGGACAAAATCACGCAGAGCAAGTGTTTTCGCCAGTCTGAATTCCTTAAACGGCTGCTCAGGTTCCTAGTGGTCAAAGTAGTCCGCTCGCAAGAGCATCAAATCAAAGAATATTCGCTTGGAACCGAGGTGTTCCAGCGCAAGGAGAGCTTCGATCCGCGCAGCGATACTATAGTGCGCGTGCAAGTTCATCGCCTGCGCGTCAAACTGGAGAAATACTATAAAACGGAAGGAGCCCACGACCCGATCCGTTTTGAAATTCCTAAAGGGTCATATGTTCCGGTGATTGTTCACCGTGAGCCGATCGATCTGCCCTGCAAAGCGGCGAGTTCGAGATCATCAGGCGCCAGGTGCCGCATCGCTGTGCTGCCATTTTCCGATTTGAGCGAGGATGGTTCAATCGGAAAACTGGCTGACGCGATTACTGAAATCCTGATTGACGATCTAACGATGGTGGGAGGTCTGGATGTGATTTCCCGGACCTCGGCTAATACATTCAAGCAACAATATAAGGATGCACGTGCCATCGGGAAGCACCTGCGCGTGGACGCGATCCTGGAGGGAAGCGTGCTGTACTCGGTTGAGGTAGTGCGGATCCGAGCGCGGCTCGTGAATGCCCGCACAGGCTTCACCCTCTGGACAGCTGCTTTCGACAGCAAAGACAAGAACCTGCTGATGATCCAAAAACAAATTTCTGAAGGCATTGTGCCGAATATCCAGTCCCTGCTTCTCCCGCCCCGTCCCGCAAAACAAAAATTGCGCGCAGTGCAGCAATCGAAATAATTGCTGCATAGTACCCAACATCGAAGCCATGAATTAGAAAGATACGATCTCCGGATAGGCACAGGCGTGAGCGCCAGGCGGAGGCCCGCTGCCGAAATTCTGAGCGTAGCCGAAGGCCCCCGGCCAAACATCTTGAGAAGAAATATTGACAAGTAAAGCTGGCGGGGACGACGAGACTCGAACTCGCGACCTCTGCCGTGACAGGGCAGCGTTCTAACCAACTGAACTACGTCCCCAGCTTTGTTGGGAAATTACAGACTCAGGCTTCGACGATTGGGCAGACGACTCGCCTGACAACTTGAGTATTCTAACAGATGATCGGCTGGCCGTCATCTGTCGGCAGCGCTCACCTTCTATCCGGCATAAAATAGCTGACAGCACTTTCAATAAATCTCCTTCCACGGCTAACAGCACTTTCCCATAAATATTTCCTGCACGCCAGACCATGCCGTGATTGCCAAAGTCGCCGATACGCAGCAGTGGGAAAACGTCCAGCGCAATATTCCAGACCTAGTAGTCATTCAGCATCACTTGTTCTGATCGCTTTCTTTCGATCCTGCTTCAATCAGTTTCTTCGTCAGCAGCACCAAGCCAAGAATCTGTGTCCATTCAGAAACTATGTTGCCCACAACCTGTCCCCACTTCGATTCCGAATCAGAATGCGCGTACAGCAGAACCCATCCAATTCCGGTCACTAGAAGAAACACCGTTAATGAATGTTCCCGCAGAGTTTCCAAAAAGCGGTCGGCCAGTTTATTCTTCGGCTCTTTGCTCTCACTTGATCCGCGTTCATACAAGTGCTTGGTGGCAAGGATCATCACCACAACGCCGCTCCAATCAGCGATGGCGTTGCCAAAGAAAGAGCCGATGTGCCTTTTCTCGTCGCTCACGCTATAAAGCACGATCCAGGCCAGGAGGATGCAACTGGTCACAATCGTGAGTCCGTGACGCTCAAAAAACGTTTGGTTCGGTTTCTTTTGCAGAGCAAACTTCAAATTGTTCACCTCATCCCAGCACTGCTGGTTAGACGGCATTGCCGGATCATAAGTGGTCTAAGCGCTCCATCCCATAATTTATGGTTTCAATTTGTGCTCTCCTGCTCACCAAAACCTGTCCCTCGTGTCCAATCCAGCGTGATGGCTGATTCATGACGGCATATGGTGTCTATCCATGGCGCCCGGCGATCGCATCAGGTTAGCGGAGAGAACTAATGAGTGCATTTCTTTCTCGATTCATGTTTGTGATCGCGTTAGCTGCCGTTGTTCACGGGCAAGGCGCAAATACCAATGTGGTTGCAATGGACCAGGCCAATCAACTGTATTCGGCCAAAAACTGGAGCGCCGCCGCCCCAGCTTTTGAAACCATTACGCACGCGGAGCCTGGCAATGCGCTGGCTTGGTTGCGGCTGGGCGTTTCCCGCCACAAACTGGGCCAGTATGCGTCGGCGGTTGAGGCTTACAAGCACATAGAATCTGATCCGCAGGTCGGGTCTTCAGCGCTGTATCGCGAGGCTGCTTCACTGGCCAAACTGAACCGGAACCAGGAGGCGATTGCATCTTTGGATAAAGCCATAGATGCCGGTTTGGCCCAGCCAAGCATGTTTCAGCAAGATGCTGATCTGGCATCGTTGCGCGATGAACCTGGTTTTAGAGCGGTCATTGAGAAGGCTGATGCCATCGCACACCCGTGTGTTCATCATCCTGAATACCGCGAATTTGATTTCTGGATTGGCGAATGGGACGTTGTTACCACGCAAGGCCACAATCCGGCCGGAACCAGCAGCATTCAACCCATCATTGATCAATGTGTGTTGCTGGAAAACTGGACGGGCGGCGGAGGAGGCACGGGCAAAAGCTTCAACCATTACGATACCTCCAGAAAAATATGGATGCAGGATTGGGTCGACAGCCGATCCAACAGCATTCACTTTGAAGGCAAGCTGGAAGATGGCGTGATGAGCTACTACGCGGAGAGCCGCAAGCCGGATGGCACGCCCATCCGCCGCCATCTTCAGTTCTTTAAACTCGACTCCGACCACGTACGCCAATTCAGCCAGCAATCCAGCGATGGCGGCAAATCATGGACGACCGAATACGACTTCACTTACAACCGCAAGAAGTGAAGCCGTGATTTATTTCTTATGCTTCGGCGGCGTTGGCTCCGGTGGCTTGCTCGCATCGTGCTTGCCCGGCAAATCGCTGGGCTTCACGCTCACCTCGCTTTTCGCCACGCCGTCATATTCCGGCTTCGGTAGTCCCTGAAGATATTTATCAAACCAGCCGACAATGTGCTCAAGCCGCTCCACGCGGTGCCACGGCTGCCCTGAGCGTGAAAGCTCGTGCGACTCGCCCGGAAACCGCACCATGACCACCGGGCGCTTCAGGAATTTAAGCGCGCGGAACATTTCTTCTCCGCCGGCCGCGGGCGGCGTGCGAAAGTCGGCTTCACCCAGCACCAGCATCAGCGGCGTGTGGACGTTCTGGATGTAAGTAATGGGCGAGCGGTTCACGTAATCCTGCGGGTCCTGGAACGGCGGTGCTTTGAACCATGACGGCTGGAACAATGTGAAGTCCGCGGCGTACCACCACGCCGCCCAGCTTGCGATGTCGCGCTGCGCCACCGCAGCGGCAAAGCGATCTGTATGGCCCACGATCCAGTCTGTCAGCAGTCCACCGCCACTGCCGCCGGTCACGCCAAGTTTTTTCGGGTCGATGTATCCGCGCTTTATCACTTCGTCCACGCCAATCATCAGGTCTTTGAAGTCGTCGCCCGGATAGTGATACTGAATGATGTTGCCGAACTGTTGCCCGTAGCTCGTGCTGCCGCGTGGGTTCGGGTAAAGAACCACGTAGCCTTTGGCGGCCATCCATTGAAATTCATGGTCGAAGATGAAACCATAGGCGGTATGCGGGCCGCCATGAATGTTCAGGATCAGCGGATATTTTTTCGCCGGGTCGAAGTCGGGCGGCTTCTGGATCCACGCGTGGATTTTTTTGCCGTCAAAGCTGGTGTACCAGATCTCTTCCGGCTCGGTGAGGGTGAGCTGGGAGAAAAGCTTTTGATTGATGTGGGTGATCTGGTGGGGCGCGGCGGTCGACCCATGATTCAGCACAAATAGATCGCCTATGTTCGTCGGTGTTGAGATCAGCACGACCAAGGTCCGGGCATCGCTCGTCGCCCGGAAGCGCTCCACCGCCTGCTTCCCATTTGTGAGTTCGGTGATTTTTCCAGAGGCCGCATCGACCGCAATCAGATTGGCCATGCCTTCGCGCGCAGTGGTCAAAATCAAGTTGTTGCCATCGCCGGTCCATACGATGTGGTCCTGCCCTCCAGCGCGCGGTGGGCCCTGGTCGCCACCAACGCCGCTGCAAACGTCAAAGTCGTAATTCGCGGTCAGGTTGCGCGGCTTGGCCGTGGCGTCAAGGTCCATTACCCATAGATCGGGCTCGGTGTAAGACTGTACCGGCTCGTTCACTGAAGCGCAGAAGGCCAGGCGCTTGCCGTCTGGGCTGAGTGACATTTCGCGCGGCGCCATATTAATGGTGAGCAGCTTTGCCGGCGCGCCGCCCGCTGCCGCCACTGAGTAGACATCGGCATGCGGATGCTCGTAAGAAGGATCGTCCACCTGCGTGGTGGTGAAATAGATCCTGCTTGAATCCGGCGACCACATGATGCCGTCTTCCTGATATTTGCCAGTGGTGAGCTGTTTCGGTTTGGCGTCGTCCTCAGAGCTTTGCGGCGTGGCGATCACCCAAACATGCTGCGGGTGTTTGTAATCCAGATAGCCGCCGCCGTTGATGCGATAGACCGAACGCGTGATCACGCGTACATCGCTCTCATGGTCGGCATCTGCTTCCGGCGATTTCGCCGCAGTCGGCCCCGCTTCCGGTTTATCGGCTGAGAATTTTTCTTCTGACTTGCCTTTGGACGCCGCTTCTTTCTTGTGCTGCTTGGCCAGGTCTTCCGCAGACGTGTCACTGGTAAAAGCGATCATCTTGCTGTCTGGCGACCACGCAGGCCCGCCCGCGCCGCGTGGCAGATCGGTAATCTTCCATGACTCGCCGCCTCCGCTCACCGGCAGCAAATAGAGCTGCGGTAACGGTCCACGTCCCATTCCGCCGGGGCCGCCAGGACCCGCGCCGGCAGCAGGCTCAGGCGCGCGCACAAACACCAGCCACTTGCCGTCCGGCGACCAGCGCGGAGAAGAATCATGCTTGCCATCGGTCATGCGGCGCGGTTGCTCGTCGCCGCGCGTGCTGACGCTCCAGATGGCGGTGTCATATCCGGTCTTCTTTTCGTCGACTGTGACCTTTACAAAGGCCACGTGAGAGCCGTCAGGCGAAATCTGCGGGTCGCCAATCCAGTTGAATTGGAAGATGTCTTTCTCTGTGATCGAACGCTTTTGCGCCTGGGCAAAGCCGGCAATCGCCGCGGATAGACAGAGCACAACAAAAAGAAAGCGGACAGAACGGGACATGAAAACTCCTTGGGGAAACGGACTTTTATAGCGATTTGGGACAGGAATGTCCAGTGAGGCGCGGATCCGATGATCCGCTTAGAAATTGCGGATAATGCCACCAGATGGCCTTTACTTAATTTTCTTCAAGGCGCTTTCCAGGGCTTTCACCGCCGCATCCCTTGGACTCTTCTTATCGACCACCGCTGCCATCATATCCACGATGGGTGCGGGCGCAGCGCTGCGAAGCAGGTCCCAGAGTGGATCGGAAAGGTGGAGCCCTTTTGCGGACTTCGTCTGCCTCTCCTTCAAAAATGCCCAGTCAATGTCATCGAGAGCGCTGATTGCTGCCTCGAATTTAGTTTGTTTGAGTTCGGCCAGGCTCATTGTCGGCGCCAGCTTTTGCAACTCAAGGCGTAGGTCCATCAGGCGCACAGAGTTTGCGACATTCTCACCGGCGGGAAGCGTGAAGGCATCTACTGCATCAGAAAAACTCTTGTTACATACATAAAAGCAGTCGAACTGCTGGTAGGAATAATTACTCATCAGGGTCCGAAAGATGGCATCCTGCCTGGAATTCTTCATTTGGGGGACTCTGCTTCTGGCAGGCGGCGTGCTCCCTTGAGCAGGCGTAGGACATGGCTTACAGTTTTGATCCTTTCCCAAAGTTATGGGGGGCTGCTTGTCGGCGGGATCGATAGGAATGGGATCAGGAAAATTCCCTCCGGCTCCGACACAAACGCCGGGGATGGGGCATGAACCTTGGTTTTTTGGCTGTAGCCAGAAAGCCCTGAACTCGCTGGCGTATCGCGCAAACACCGTATGCCAATCGGAAAAATCCAATGTCTGAAGATAGTCCAAGTCCGCAACATGTTGCCCTTCGTGCACAAATGTATTTCTAAAATCTGATTCTGAAATGGGAGTAGAGCTGGTGAATAATTGGACTTCGGCAGCGGTCCACGTCAATGCCGGAAGGACCGGTGGTGTGGCCTGTGGTGCCTTTCGCTGGGGTTCTACTTCGGGTGATTGCTCTGGCTGCGGTGTCAAGGTTACGCGTGGCTGAACCTTTTCATCTCCTTTTTGCACCGTCGAGATTGAAGTGCTTTGCGTCTTCAGCACGTCTGTTAGACCTGCCGTGCCGGGAGTGGGAGGAGAAACTGTTCCAACGCCTTTGGCTCTCGGATCCGCCAAGTAATCCCCGCCGGTATCCGGGTAGTGGACTTTGGGATCAAAATAAGTCGGGTTGTTCGGATCTGAATAATGTGTAGGAGTGAGAATAGTCAAAACCATTCTCCTCTTGTCCAGCAGATCTATTGTATTCACATAAAGATTGTCCGGATCCAGGGGGCCTTTCGAAGGATCGCGCTTGATCTTACGTCCCCGCTCCAGTATCTGAGCAACATTCAGTTGCTGCTCCTTGTGCTGCTGGACCGCTTGGTTATGTGCTCTTTCATCGTCGGTTGAGGGTTTGCGCTGCACCTGCGGCGCTGTTGATAGGCCGTCCTGCTGGACCACATGCGTCAGCTCATGCCCCAGCAATCGCTGGCCTTCATGCGTTCCTGGCGTAAATTCTCCCGCGCCGAATACCACGTTATTCCCCGCCGTATACGCTCTTGCATTCACCGCCTTCGCCGACTCCATCGCCTTCGTACCCGTATGCACCCGCACACCGCTGAAGTCGTGCCCGAACCGAGGCTCCATAAAGTCGCGTGTCGCCCTGTCCAGCGGTTTACCGGGCGAGCGCAGAGCTTCATGGACAATCGGCGGCGCTTCCATCCCGCCGCTGCTGCGCGGCCCGGCGGCTTTCATCTGCACGCGGGCATGTTCGTCTTCTGAATGCTTCTTGCAGTCGTCGCATGTTCCACCGCAGGCGCAGGCGCGCTGGACTCTTGGGGCCGCGCTTGATGCCGCGGCCGCAGCCGTGCGGGTCTCGGGCATGCGCATCACCTGCTCGGACACGCGGTCGGCTTCTTGCTCGTATGCATCGCCGGGCTCGTTAATGGCGAGTTTCCGCTGGATGCTCCGCACCGGCGCCTGCATGAGCCGCAGCGCCGCCTGATTGCCAATTGTGCGCTGCAAATTCAGAATTGGATGCTGCTGATGGTTGATCGAACGGGTCGGCGCGATAAGGCTGGGAGTGCTCGAGGGTGTCCGTTGCCGGCTCTCTTTGGGCGAAAAGGTGCTCATATAGATTCTCCTTCCACCACACACCCAAGCTTGCAGAAAATGAATCTCGGCCAAATTATATATAGTGCTTGCGCTGGCGAACCATCAGGACACAAAGGAACACGAAGTCAATCCAGAGAGTACGCAACAACACGCTAATCATTCAGTAAATCGATCATTCTGGGCCTGTGTCGCCGCTCCAATTTTCCTCTAATCCATTTCTTGCTCGATCAATTCCTTTGCGTTTGTTCGCGTTCTTTGCGGTTGATCTAGTGGTTAATTCGGCTTCTTCTCTCCCGGCAACTCCGGTGGCGGATAGTAAACCTTGCTCCCGCCAATCTTCTGCACCTCATCGCGGAACGTGGTTCCATAATCCTTTTCGCTTGAGAGAGCATAGGCCTGGCGCTTGTAATTCCAGCTCTTCGGATTCAAACGCTGCGCCTCCTTGAAGTGCGCGACGGCTTCCGGTTGGTGGCCGGACTTGTAGAGTTGCTCGCCCAGGCCAAACTCAGCCGCGGCTTGCGCGATGTTCGGATCTTGAACCGTTAGTTTTTCACGTAGATGATCTTCACTCATCACGTAGGCGCTCTTGTCGCCTTTTTCCACCCAGTCCTTCAGTGCATTGAGATACGGTTCAGAGTCCATGCCGGTGAAGTTCTTGAAGCGGTCGTCCACGAATGCAACTTCATTCGGACGCACAATGCGGCCTTGCTCGTTGATCCAGACGCCGGTGGGCACGTTGACCATGTTGTACAACTTGGAGACGAGGTGCTTCTCGTCTATCAGCACGGTATAGCTCAGCGGGCCGATTTTCTTCGCCGTCTCAATCGTCGCTGGCGGCAGATCAGGCTTGGCCGAAACATATTTCAATGGATCGATCCAAGGCCCGGCATCTTTTGCGCCGCCAGTATCCTGCGCTACGGAGATGATTTCAAAATTCCTATCTTTCAATTGCTGGTAGATTGCCTGCCAGCCTGGCAGGTCAAAGCGGCACCCTCACCAGCTTGCCCATGTAACCAGCAAAATTTTCTTTCCGCGGAAATCCGAGAGCCGGTGCGGCTTGCCATTCAGATCAGGCAGCGTAAAGTCCGGCGCTTGCAGTGAACTGAGCTGCTGGCGCTGGTCAGAGCGCAGCCCAAAATACCAAGTGGACATTGCGGCATCATGCGCCACCGGCTGGTGGACCAGAGCAGCAAACGCCGTCATGTTAAACCACGTCACTGGTGGAGTCTTGCGAATAAATTCCTGCTGCCGCGCCTTGGGCAGCGGAAAGCAGAGCTCATCGCGACAGACTCCTTGCGGCTTTACTTCAAAACGCGTTGCGCGCTTCAGGTCGGCAGTGGTGATCCAGAGCTGGCCGCCGTCTTCACGTACCGCGGCCAGATCGGTTGGCGCATCGTCATAAACAATGGTGGTGCGAAGCTCGTTGGCCGCGGAAGGAATAACGGCGAGTAGAAGAAACAACAGACCGGAGCAAACATTGGCTTTCATGCAGTCTCCATGTACGGATGGCAATTATATAGAGAACACCTATCAAGCCACCACAACAGACATTTGACCGTGCGGTTTACGTGCCGGAGTAACGGTTATCTTAACGTCCTGACCAAGTGCGGTTAGAAACTCAATCAGGCGACCGATGGAGAAATTGCCGGAGCGATTGCGCGCCAACGCTGAAACTTGAGGTTGCGGGATTCCGAGAATTCTTCCGGCCTCCGTCTGGGTAAGACCGCGTTCCTGGATGATACGGTGGATTTGCAGAGTCAGGCGCGCTTTCATGAGCTCCTGGTCCGCGTTGGGAAGGCCAAGATCGGCAAAAACATTGCCGCTACTCTCCGCAACAATAGTTTTTTTAGCGGTTTTTCTTTTGGTCTGCATAAAATTTCTGCCTCGTTTCGTAGTCTCGCTGAGCAGCCGCCAGCCGCTGATAAATCAGGTCTATCTCTTTCTTTGGAGTAGAAATCCCTGATTTGGATTTCTTCTGGAAAGCGTGGAGGACATAAACAACTTCTTGAAAGCGGATGGTATAGACGGCACGCCACGTGTTTCCAGCAAAGGGAGCAATAATTTCCATGACACTTGCGCCGCCAAAGCCTTTCATGGGTTTTGCTGCCGGGTCAACATGGCCGTTTTGCGCAGCATAGAGCGCATAGCCTACTGCGGAACGGACCTCAGATGGAAAGGACCTTAAATCGCTTAGAGACGACCCGACCCAACGGAGAGGTTTTGGCAGCTCACGATTCACTATATGATTATATGTATATTTATATGCTCGTCAACCCGAAAACCTGCGCAGTTAAGAATCAGTTTCCCTAAGGCATGATGACCAATTGATCATTCATGTTATCGCGCAAGTTCCATTGGCCTCATTCCCAGCTCTTGCAACAGCGCGGCGTCCTCATCTGGCGCGGGGTTTGGCGTCGTCAAAAGCCGTTCACCGGTAAAGATGGAATTCGCTCCGGCGAGGAAGCACAGCAGGATCGCTTCACGCGACATCTGCTTACGTCCTGCGGCCAGGCGGACCATCGAACGCGGCATCAGGATGCGGGCGCAGGCAATTGTACGCACCATGATGAATGGATCGAGATCTGGTTCCGACGCCAGCGGCGTGCCTTCTGCGCGGACCAGCATATTGATCGGGACACTTTCAGGATGCGGGCGCAGCGTGGCGAGTTGATGCAAAAGCCCGATGCGGTCATCTTCGGATTCGCCCATTCCGAGAATTCCGCCGCAGCAAACCGTGATGCCGGCCCTGCGCACGGCAGCAATCGTATCCAAACGTTCCTGGTAAGCCCGGGTGCTGATGATGTTCGCGTAAAACTCGGGAGAAGAATCCAGGTTATGGTTGTAAGCGGTAAGGCCGGCTTCCTTAAGCTGAGCGGCTTGCGAATGCGTCAGCATGCCCAGCGTGCAGCAGACTTCCATGCCCAGCGCGGCCACCGCGCGCACGGATTCCAGTACGGAATCGAACTCGCGGCCTTCCGGCGCCTGCCGCCATGCAGCGCCCATGCAGAAGCGGGTTGCGCCATCGGCTTTTGCGCGGCGGGCGGCGGGCAGAATTTCATCGCAATTCATCAGCGGCTCGCGCTCCACCCCGGTTGGGTAGCGCGCGCTTTGCGGACAGTAAGCGCAGTCCTCCGGACATCCACCGGTCTTGATGGAAAGCAGCCGGCACATCTGCACTTCATTGGCCGGGTGAAATTTTCGATGTACTTCTTGCGCTTGCACAAGAAGATCGAGCAGCGGCTGATGATAGAGGGCAGCGATTTCCTGCCGGGTCCAATCCGTTCGCATGGCGGGGGCAATTATAAATGGCGTTCCGCCGGAGCGCGCTGCGTGTCTTAAGTTACAGGAAGTGGCGTTCAAGGCCCTGAAGGCGGAAAAGGCCGTCCAGTGGCTGCCCGTTTGAAAGGGCCTTGATTTGTTGAACTTGCGCAGACGGCTATTAACTGCAAAGTTAACCGGTGCAAGGCCGAACGTAACAATTCTTAAAATTTTAGAAAGCGCAACTATTGATAAAGTTTAAGACGCGTCTGACGGGGCCGCTTGCTGGATTGCTGACAATGAAGAGCATGCACAGACAATTCGCGCTGTTGGGACTGCTGCTGGCTGGCACTCTGGCCCTGGCCCAGCCTGTACCGCGGCTGAATAATTTGACGCCCGCTCTCTCGCTGGTTCCGCCTTCGATGATCACACCTGCAAAGCAGCCGTGCGTTCATCCTATTGAGCCGTTTGATATCGATGATTACAATGGCCCACTCAGCCAGGTGGTCGGGCGATTCTCGCAGCGGCTGGAAAGCACCACGGTCCACATTCCGCGCCACAGGAGCGATCTGCGGCCTTGCGCGCTTTCAGCCTCAGACAAGTTCCATATGTTCGTGGAAAGCACTTCTGATCCGCTGAACTACGTCGGCGCAGCATGGGACGCTGCAACCGCACAGTTGGACAAAGACGATCCCACCTACCAGATGGGCGCCGCAGGGTATGGAAAACGCTTCGGCGCTGCGGTCACTGACAACGCGACCGGCGATTTCTTCGGCATCTTTCTTTATCCCGCGCTCTTCCGGCAAGACCCGCGCTATTACCGGCTTGGACAGGGGTCCACGCCGTCGCGGCTCGGCCACGCGCTGGCACACAGGTTTGTGACCCAGAGCGATTCCGGCAAGTTCATGCCTAACTACTCTGAATGGTTTGGCACCGTAAGTTCCAAAGCGCTGAGCAATCTCTATCATCCCGGAAACCCGCGCGGCTTTGGCCCCACGGCAAGCCGCGTCGGCTACAGCGTGGCCAATGACATGGCGTGGGACGTGCTTCGCGAGTACTGGCCGGAAATCGCGCGCAAATTCAAGCTGCCCTTCCGCACCCGAAATTAACGTCGCAAGAAAAAAGACGGCGCCGAAACGCCGTCTCTAGAAGCATTCATCAACAATCTAGAAAGTAAACTTCGCTCCCAGTTGGAACTGCCGTGTATTGAAGGCCGTTCTGGGTGCGCCAACCTGGCCGCTGGGGCTGAAACCACCATCGCCAAAGTGCTGCGGCTGGATCTGTCCCGCAACAAAGTCCGGCGCGCCGTAAACCGAAAATACTTCGTCGATGTTGGTGTGATTAAGAATGTTGAACGCATCCACGGAAAGATTCAGCACTTTCTGTTCGCCGATGTGGACAGCGCGGGCCAGCCGCATGTCAACCGTTTCCAGGTTATCGCCGCGATAGCTGTTGCGCGGAGAATTGCCCACGCGGTCCGTGACCGGGTTGCCATCGTTGTTTGCATCAAAGCCCACAAACAATGTAAAGGGCCGCGCCGATTGCAACGTGACAATGCTGCTCAACTGGAAGTTGCGCAGGAACGTGCTCTGCGGCGCATCGGCGGTGAAGTTTGCCACAAAACGGTGCCGCGCGTCCTGGTTGGAATTGGCCCGTTCCAGGTTGCGTTGCGCGTTGGATTGTGGCGTGCTCACGAACGTGACAAACGTGCCGTCATCCAGCGTGTGTGACAGCGTGTAATTTGCGTTCATGGAGAAATACTTGCCCGCCTTTTCGATCACCTGTAACGTCAGCCCGTGATAGATCGAGTTGCCGGTGGAATCGGTAAAGTAAAAAATGCCGTTCGTTCCCGGAGATCCCGCCGGCGGCGCGGGAATGTTGGGATCGAGAATGGCAAAGGCGTAAATGTCTTTGCCTGTGCTGGGCTGCACGCCAACTGGCGGTCCCACGTTTAGATTAATAGGACGCACCAGCTTGTGTCCGGCAACAAACAGATAGCCGACGCTTACCGTCAACCCGCCGCCAAGAGAGCGGTCAATTTCCAGGTTCCCCTGCTCCGTATAGGGCGAACGCAGATTGCGATCTACCGCCGTTCCGCCCTGGGCGAAGAGCGAGTTATTGGGGAAAGACCCGCTGTTGATCAGGTTCTCAAATGCTGAAGTCAACAGTGGCGGCGGCACCGTTCCCGGCGGCAAAGGCAGCGGAGGCACAGTCGGACATCCAGCCAGCACGCAGGGCGTAGGCAGGAAAATACTGTTCAGCAGGTACGTTCCGGTCGTCTGGTTATTTACCAGCGGCAATCCAGCGATTACGGGTGGCCGCTGTGGGGCCGGCACAAAGAAAAACGTCAGGCTGTATTTGTCATTAAAGATGCCAAACCCGCTGCGGATCACCGTCTTTGAATCCGGCGCATAGGCAAAACCCACTCTGGGCTGGAAATTGTTATGGTCGCCATTCACAAAGAATCCCAGTCCGGCCTCCACGTCATATCTGAGGCCGTAATTCACCGTGAGCTTGGGCGTAACTTTGTACTGGTCCTGGGCAAAGAAACCAAAATAACTATGGTTCACGTGAACAAAGAAATTTGACGCTTCAGAAGGCAAAAACGCCTGGTCCCATGTTGTAGGTACTGAAGGGGATGCCGCATTCGGATTAAATGGGCCCGGACCAATCGGCGCGCCCCAGAAGAAAGCTGCCAGGCATGGCGCTACCAGCCCAACAAGCGGCGCAGGACACGGCGTTGATCCCCAGTCAGACTTGCCTGACGCCAGCAGGTCATCCAGACTGGGGAAGATCACGCGGGCCGGAGTGAAACCCGGCCAGATCACAAAATTGCGCACGTAATTGGTATCGACTCCAAATTTGGCGTAGTGCTTTCCGTGGACCCAGGAGAAAGTGTCTGAAGCTTGAATACGCGTTTCGTTGTAACGGTCAAAGGCTCCAAAGTTGTGGCCAAAAAGCAGTAGGTTGGGAACATCGAGGTTCGGCTGGCCGGTTACTCCAAGAAAACCGTAGTTACGCCGCGCCCATTGGAACAGCAATGAGTTCACCTTATTTTCAGTAAGCGTGGTCGTGAGCGTTCCTACCAGGTCCTGGTCGCGCAAAGATCCGTTGCGTCCGCTGCTGGGCGCGCCCACACCGCCGCCATCCAGCGTCTCACCCACCAGCATGTTGAGGTTGTTGGAGTCCTGGATTGAATAGCGCGCGGACAGCCGGTTGTTGTCGGTCAATTGATGATCGAGTTTCACGAAACCGTTGTCCACATCGGCCGTCTTTAGTACGTTCAGATTCTCCGGCGCAATTCCAAGGCTGGCTTTCAGCGCATTGATTGCCGCCAGGTTGTTTACCAGAAGAGAGGGATACTGCGGTGATTGCCCTTTCCGCTGGCCTTCATAATTGACGAAATAAAAAGTCTTGTCTTTTTTGATGGGGCCGCCCAGCGTAGCTCCAAACTGGTTCTGCCGGAACGCGTCAAAGCCCGGCGGCGCCAGCAGCGGTTCGGCGTTGAGCTTATTGTTCATAAAGTACTCATACACCGAGCCATGAGTGTCGTTGGTCCCGGACTTGGTCACGATGCTAACGATCCCGCCCAGCGCGCGTCCGTATTCGGCGGCAAAGCTGTTGTTCACGACGCGGAACTCGCTCACGGCTTCCTGTGATGGCGTGGCGCGTTGCGAACCGGTTGCCGTATTGATGTTGTCCGCGCCATCCACCGTCACGGCGTTGTTCAGGTCGCGCTGGCCGCCAAATGAAATGCGCGTGACCGAGGGATCTGTAAAAGTCGATTGCAGGCTGATTCTTCCGGTGGTCACTCCCGGGCTCAGCAAGGCAAAGTCCGTAAAGAGCCGGCCGGAGATAGGCAGTGACTGGATTTGTTGCGTGTCAATTACCTGGCTCACTTCCGTGCGCGTCGGCTCGATGGTCGGCGCTTCAGTATTGACCGTGACTTCCTGCGTGGTGCCGGCCACTTTCAGGCTCATGTCAATCGTCGCCACCTGGGCAACGCGCAACACGATTCCGGTCTGGGAATACTTGGCAAATCCCTGTGACTCCGCCGTCAGTTCATAATTTCCCGGTGGCACATTGGGCAGGATGTAGAAGCCTACGCTGCTGGAGGTGGTCTTATAAATCTGGTTTGTATCCACATTGCGCAGCGCGACTGTGGCCTTTGCAATCATGCTTCCGGTCTGGTCGCGGACTGATCCGTTGAGTTGGGCGTCTGTGGCGCTGCTCTGCGCATACGCTGAGTTACAGGAGATAAAAAGAACAAGTGCGAACATGACAAACGCGAAACCACGTTTCATATTTCCTCCAGCCGGGGAAGCGGGAGCTTACGAACGTTCGTTCTAACCCGCCGCCTGGATAGAGCAGGCGGCACGATTCGGGCACCCATCCCTGAGCGGGCCATTGTCTAACAAGCAAAACAAATGTCAAGGATTTAATTTTTATGTCAAAGTAGTTTGTCTCGGAAGGCGAGACAGTTTCAAGAAGAGATGAACGTCAGCGGAAGCCGGAAGCAGTCCCAAAAAGGGAAAACGGGGACTCGCCGGACGCTGGCGGCACGTCCCCGCTTTGTTTGGTTAGTTGGCCGCGGGCTTTTCGGCCCGGTCAATCACAAGCACCGGCAACGGGATTGTTTGTTGATCCAGTTTCAACCCCAGTTGCTCCTCGACAGCGGCGATAAGAGCGGCATTATGCTCACTCATTGAGTTTACGGGCATTGTGGTTGTCTTCGTCCCGGTTTGCTCATTACTCCTGGCCGCAGTTCCGCCTCCCGGAGAAAACTTCATTGTGAAGTCATAATCGCCTGTGAGCCCTGTTCGATCGACCACGGGCTGGCCCAGATGGGTGGCGAGGTTATTCGATACGAATGACATCGGCAGTGCCTGCACGATCACTCCTTCAGGTCCAAAAGTAAACTTATGCGGCCCCGCCGGGAGTCCATCCGGGCCCTTGATGCCGTTAGGATAGGTATCTCCCGGCTTCGCCTGCTGAACTTTGGGGCCGTTCTTCGCGATCACCAGCGCATAACCAGGCAGGAGCTTGCTTTCACGATGGAGCGCCACCTTGAACTGATCCGCCAGCAGATTTTGGAACATCAGGTCCCGTTCCATCTTCTGTTGCTCGGGGCCGAGTTTTTTCAACTCGGCAACAGTTGACTCGTCCAGTTTTGCCTCGACGTTAAATCTGGCAGTAGCAAGCCAATCTGGTCCGCCTGAAATCTGGCTAGCCTGGACTCCATACGCCAGCTTAAGAAGTTCCTGCAAGGTCTGGTTCTTGGCTGTGAGGCTGTCCGGCCTAAACACGATTCTGGTTTGGATAATTTCGTTTCCGGTTTCTCCAGGCGTGACGGAAACATGCTGGTACCCGGCGGTAAGCACTGCTGGATTGGCAGGCGCATTCTGCGCGGATGATTGCTGCGGCCTTGCCAATCCAAACACGATTGGCAGGGCGATGGCCGCCACGCCCAGCGTACTGAGCAGCAATTTCTTTCCAAAGTTCAGTTTGCGGACAATATTCTTGTTCATGATATTCGCTATCCTTCTCTTAAGATCAGATCCTGTTACTCCCGCGACGCACGCCAGGGGTGATCCCACACAGAACTCGCAAATTTTCAAAATGCTTTCGGCATAGACCTGCGGCTGGCTGCCCAGTTGCAGCACTTCTTCGTCGCAGGCCCGCTCGCGCTCATCCACCATCCGCGCGCCCAGCCACCACACCAGCGGATGAAACCAAAAAAGAGCTTCCACTACCATGTGGACCGCTGCCGCCAGATTGTCATTGCGGCGCACATGCCACACTTCATGCGCCAGAATTGCTTCAAGATGCGCATCTCCCAGCCGGTCTGAAATCCCATGAGGCCACAGCAGAACTGGTTTCA